>NZ_PYLV01000010.1:0-138961 GCF_003025475.1 Photobacterium sp. NCIMB 13483 | reverse complement strand
TTTATATTCTATATAGATATTTTTGAAAAATAACATTTCTTCTATTTACTTATTCTTTATTTTATTGCCACTGTATTTTACAGCATAATATTTTTCATACATACTCACTAAAAATATTATCAAAAAAAACTAATGTAGACATAAAATATTGATTTTAATCTAAATAAAAAAACAACTTAATATTCAAATTAATGCCTATGCATTTAATAGTGATTAATATTCATTAAACATTCAGAATATCCATGATACTATTGTGGAATAATATTTTATCTTTTGGCCGTTTTATGACTTCACAACTTCACTTTCCAAAACTGCACCGTTTAATACATTGGTTATTAGCATTTTCTATTCTATTTATTTTATTAACTATTGTATTACGCTCAACGTGGATGGACAAAACACATATCGCAACGATCCTTCAATCTGGATTGAAAAGTGATAATATTTCCATATCACAACAACAAGCTATAACAATTGCTAAATCAATCCGCAATGAAATGTTTCAGTGGCACTATATTGTGGGATACTTCATTGGTATCCTAGTGTTTATACGATTATATTACTCTAAAAAAGTGGGTCTATTTATGCCGAACCCATTGAAAAAGAATAGTTTGCATGATCGTCTACAAGGATTGTTATACATTGCTTTCTATTTATTTTTAACAAGTATTGTAATCACAGGTTTAGTCATTCACTTCTTAGGACATGATTTTATTCTATATTCAGCTTGTAAAACATTTCATAAGCTTTCATGGTGGGGCGTTGTAGGATTTATGCTAATCCATATTAGTGGAGTTATTTTTGCGAATGGTCGTGATAATAAAGATACAATTACAAAAATAATTAATGGCTAAAACATACAAAAAACACAACAAAATAATAACAATAAAAAGCTGAGATATTTAATTTCTCAGCTTTTTACTTTTAATAATAAATAACCATCTAACTTATTTATTATCTTTAGGTGTACCAACAACAAGTCCAAGAATAATACCGTAAACCATATGCCCCATTAAAGCGACCATTGACATTGGCACACTATGGAAGAATATACCTTTACCAGCCATTGGCATCACAACAATCATCGCGCCAAGGTAAATAGGTATTAAGAAGACTAAACCACGCAACCAACCAGAACCAGGTAAACGACTATAACCAATTAATAAGTAAGCGATTGGGAATACAATTGTACCTACCACGAAGTGCATCATTAAGCCGACACTATCAGAGGTTCCTAACATATGAGCAATAATCGCAGCAACATTCATTGAATGCCCAATAAGATGTGGTGCAATAAATTTACCCATTAAAGTAAATGCTAATGTACCTAAAAAACCACCGATGAGTGCTTTTACTACATTACTTGTGCTTACGTTTTCTTTAAACATACGATGACCTAAATGCGTTATGGAATATGGTTTTAGGATAGACATTCCTCCTACGGGAAGGTCAACATAATTATGCGATTAAAAGACAGAAAACAGCATTTAATTGTTCAATTCATCAATAATAAACCATGATAGAATCAAAATTCTTACTATTTGAGAGAATAAACCATGAAATGTTCTGTATTTATCGCTACTAGTGTTGATGGATTTATTGCAAGAAAAAATGGCTCAGTCAATTGGTTACAGACTGCAGGTAACAAAAATGCAGATATGAGCGATCAAGCTGATATGGGGTTCAATCAATATCTCGCTTCAGTTGACTGTATAATCATGGGACGTAAATGTATGGAAACTATCTCAAGTATGGATCTACCGCCAGAACAATGGCCTTATGGCAATATTCGAATCATTGTTTTGAGCACAACCATCACCCAAGCTCCCGATAACTTACGTGACAAAGTCGAAATGTATGCTGGTAATATTAAGATTTTAATAACGAAACTAAGTACTGAAGGCTATCAACATGCTTACGTCGATGGTGGAATGACTATTCAAGCGTTTATTAATCAGCAATTAATCAATCATATCACTATTACTCGTGCTCCTATATTACTAGGCAGTGGTATTTCACTGTTCGGTGAAACCCACAAGGATATCGAATTAGAACAAACACAAGCAATTGTTTTTCCGAATAACTTTATTCAAGTAAAATACAGTGTGAACTATAAACAATATGACTAAATACTCAGCAGCTATCATAGTTGCTGAGTCCAAATATAGATCAACAATGGGAAACTATATTTATTATCAAATCACTTATTAGGCTGACTTCACCCATTTAATGTAAACCCTCGTTGATATTTCATTGCCTATTTCACAAAACATCACATTTTTGACCGCTTTCTTCTATTTATAGTGTAACTATGCACTATCTTTTTTTTATGGTGTTTACCTATAGTGATAATTGAATTTTTAAGAAACCCTAAAAATACCGGTTCTGTTATATCAAGCAGTCAATTTTTAGTTCAAGAAATGATTTCACACATATCACCAGAAAATACGATTATTGAGTTGGGTGCAGGCTCTGGTGTTATCACACGTAAACTCGCAGAAATTCAAGCCATTGAGACTATTTATACCTATGAAAATAACGTTATTTTTCACAAATCATTAGTAAAAATTAATAAGACTATCTGTGTATCAGATCTGTTTACAATGAGACAACGCCATCAAAACCAAAAAGTTAAAACCGTTATCTCTAGTATTCCCTTTGTTAATTTTTCAACTGAAACTAAAGCGAAGGCGTTAAATGATATCAGTGCCGTTTTAGAACATGGTGGAAAACTAATTCAATATACTTATCTAAATCGTTGTCCATTTGGTACAGATAATCTTCGCGAAAATAAACTGATGCAAACCAACATGAAAAAAGTATGGCTTAACTTCCCTCCTGCTACAGTTTTTGTTTACGAAAAAAACAATCATTTGTAATATCTCACCTTATAAATTTAAAGGCTATCAATCATAGATAGCCTTTATTATTATACTAATATCCCAACTTATCTTATTGGTTATGAGAATAATCAATAAGGGTCTTTTGATACAAGTCTAACAATTGTGCGGAGTCAACACTAATACCTACCTCTTGAGCGGGCATTGATGACCATTCATCAGTTTGGTATTGCTTTGTATCTAATTTCTGAATTGTCATACCACTTGCAGGCCCTTCACAAACAACACGTACAGCCCCTTTTCGAGTTATAAATAATTCAGGATCAATCACATAAGCAATAGCTGACGGATCATGTACATGACAACCATCAAGCCCTACCTTCTGTGAATAGAAACGTAAATAATAACGACTGATAGTAAAGATGAATTCCCCCATATCAGCAGCATCATGGCGTAATTGGTCAAGATAATAAGCACTAAAGAAACTTTCTTCAGTAACATCAAGTCCAATGATAGTTACAGGCCAAGGCGCACAAAACACAATATCGGCAGCATGAGGATCATCATGAATATTGGCTTCGGCATAAGGAGTGACATTGCCGCGATGATCATTTTCACCAAATGCTCCCCCCATAATCACAACTTGACCAACTAATTGAGCTATTTCTGGTGCTGCTTGTAGGGCTAAAGCAAGATTGGTTAGTGGACCTACAGCCACCAACGTAATTTCATGAGGATGGGCTTTTACAGTATCGATTATATATTGGTAAGCTGGACGTGGATCAGGATGACCAACAAAATCATCAGGCACATGGAAATCGCCTAAGCCTGTAATGCCATGAACAACTTCCGTCGGACCAACAGGACTACGAACCAAAGGTTGACTCGCCCCTTGAGCAATATCTGCCGTCATCTTAAAGCGGTGCTTAAGATACAACGCATTACGAGTACCATTTTCAATAGTTGCATTACCAAAAACAGTAGTAAGTGCAACCAATTCAATATCAGGATGTGCTTCAGCAAATAAAATTGCCATCGCATCGTCAATTCCAGGATCGGTATCTAATATGATTTTTTTGGTCATTATATCTTCTATTAGCTCTATTGATTGATGCTATTACATCTATATAGCAACGATTATGAGTGATTTAAGATAGAATAAATGACTGTTGATATTGTTACTGTGATAATTGTAGATAAATAGCGGCTTCTGTTCGCTTTCTTTTTTTATCAGAATTCGCTATATTTCCACAATAATAGAAATAAAAACCAATATAAAAGGTCAGCTTTACTATGACGTGTCATCAAATAGATACCATCCAAATTGCTAAATCACTTAAAGAATTAGGCCACCCAACCCGTTTAGCCATTTTTAAGCGCGTCATTAAAGCGGGCTATCAAGGCATTGCTGTCGGGGATATTCAACAGCAACTGGCTATTCCAGGCTCAACCCTTTCTCACCACATTTCTAGCCTTGCTTCGGCTGGGTTACTCACCCAACGTCGTGAAGGACGTACACTCTTTTGTGTCGCACAATATGATGCTTTAACCAGTGTCATCAGTTTTTTACAAGATGAATGTTGTATTGACGAACAACGATAGTAACTAAAATCCTAATTTTCAATATCTTAATTATTTTATATTTTTCTTAATGAAAATATTTCCACACTTATAGAAATATAATTTTGACAACACCCTCGTTTACCTTTATATTTCGACAATACTAGAAATATAGAGAATTAATATGTTTACAATAACATCCGAGATGATAACCAATACCTTACAAATGTTTGGTTTTCTTGCCGTTGAACTTACAGTACTATTTCTTGCAATTAGTTACCTCGTTGGCATATTACAGGTGTATATTCCCCCCGCTAAAATTCAATCCATTCTTAGCGGTAAAAATGGTAAAGGCTATTTCATTGCAGGCTTACTTGGTGCTATTACTCCTTTTTGTTCATGTTCAACTATTCCATTTTTAAAAGGATTACTGCGAGCAAAAGCAGGATTTGGCACTATGATGGTATTTTTATTTGCCAGTCCTTTGCTTAATCCCATTATTATTGGTTTATTTGCGGTAACTTTTGGCATAAAAGTCACTGTATTTTATTTTGTAATGGCGATGGGTGTCTCAATTATTGCAGGCTATTTACTGGAAAAATTAGGTTTTGAAAAATACATCAAAGATGAAGCCTATAGCCAGCCAAAACCATCATGCTGTGGATCAAGCTGTAGTTCGATCCCAAAACCAGTAAACAAATGGCTTAAAATTTGGCACTCGACATGGGTTGATTTCAAAAAAGTGTTGCCTTACTTGATTGGCGGTATCGCTTTAGGTTCGATGATTTATGGCTTTATGCCAACAGAATTTGTGGCTAAAGTTGCCAGTGAAAATAACCCATTTGCAATTCCCATTGCAGCCATAATTGGTATTCCACTTTATATTCGTGCAGAAGCCGTTATTCCATTAAGTGCTGCATTAGCTGCAAAAGGCATGGGATTAGGCGCGGTAATGGCCTTGATCATTGGTAGTGCGGGGGCAAGTTTAACCGAGGTTATCTTACTTAAATCAATTTTTAAGAATCAAATGATTATCGCATTCTTAGTAGTAATTCTTGGCATGGCTATCGGTGCTGGATATCTGTATCAATTTATATTTTAACTTATACAACAAATAAAACCCCTCACTTTATTGAGTGAGGGATTTATTTCCATATTTTATTAACGGTAACTATATTGGCCGTGGCCACTAGAAAATGTCCAATGGTTACCATTTGACCATTTAATACCAGGAACTTGAGTACATTGCCCACCAGCATTTACAAAACCAGCACCATAAAAACCACTGCGAGTTACGCTACATAAATTAGCATCACTACCTTCAACCGCTTTTACTCGTTGACCGACTTGCTTGGGATTATTTAAAGACATCCACTCAAATTGATTAACTATTGATAATAACGGTTGCTCACCTTGAGTATCTGCAACTGTTATTTCTGTACCGCCTGTACATTGGAAATCACCGTTACCAAAATCGTCAACGTAACCATGTACTGTTTGCTCGACGCCATTAATCGTTAATGGGAAGCGACAAACATTAGGCCTTTCATTACCCACACTCAACGTTGCTAATGAACTACGATCTCGAGTCGATAATATTGCTGGATTAAAGCCTTCAGTATGTGCAAACCAACCTGCTGGTATTGCTGACTCAAGTGATTTATAACCATACTCTTGACCAATAATTACAGGGCCTTTAAGCTCAGCTACAGCAGGGTTACGTGGTGTAACAACAGTATCGAGCACTGATTCTGTTCCTGACACTGATCCACACTCAATGGTGATACGTGTTGGATGGTTATCCGCTGGTAAATTAACGTGCAACTTATTACTTTCACCGCTGTTATAACGATGACCACTCAATGCTATATGGCTAACATCACCATTTTCGCCTTCAACAATTAATTGGCACTGTTTCTGTGAAGCAAAACTGTATTGTTTAATGCCACCTTGATGATTGGCATATGTCCAATTCGCACCATTGGTATGTTTAACGTTAGCAATCTGCATACATTTATTATTTTCAACAAATCCAGCGCCATCATGTGATGTTCCTGACTTATCTAAGCTACACAATGTCTTCTTGCCTAATTCCGCCGTTGGAATATAGTTTACGTTGCCGACAGCTTCACCTTTAGAGGCTAACAATTGATACTCATTAATGGCAGAAACAGGTACTTCACGCTCATTATTTACCGACCAGAACATATCAGATGACACACGACACATAGATGTTGTTGTATCTTCATAACCCACAAAATTAGCCATTTCACCATTCTTGTTGGTATAACTAAACTGGCATAACGGTAGCCATTCGTTATCTATTTTAATTGTTTGCCATTCTGTTTCATTTCGATCGGCATCGCTAAGATCCATCGCAGCAACCCAACCTTCACGTTGAGGTATAACTACCGTTGGCGCAGGTAAATCAAACAAATTACCGTAATTTGAATAGATTAATGGATAAATCTGACTCGGATTATTTTCAGTTGGATCATAAATACCTAGTACAGTGATCACAGGAACCCCTTGCTGCTCAGCCGCGGCAAAACCTGTCTCTGATTCTACATAATGCTGGCTAATTTGATCCCATTTAACGTAACCCGTGCGACTGTTAGTATCCATATTATTAGAACGATTAAACCAATCTTGAGTAACTCGAGCAGCTATTGGGTGCTCTAAAGTATAGTGACTAATCAAACCTGTTAATGTATTTTCGCCACCACCCATCGCTTCACGCATAAAACGGAATTCATTAGCAAATGGTGGCACACTTTCACCACTATGCTCATTAGTCATTGTTATCGCAGCATCCGACCAATGAAGGTTACCAATGAAACGTTGATAACGCGCATCCCAACCCCAACCTGATTCCATATCATGAATAGACGCATTTTGAGGATGATGACCACGACCAAAGTTATGTCCAAGTTCATGTGACCACTCGTTACCACGGGTAGAACTTAACGTGACAATCCCCCCGCCACCGCTACCACCATGTTCCACTACTGTTGAAGTCACGATGCCATCTTTGTCTTTAGCTAAATAACGGCCACGGTTATTATGTGCTGTTATATGACTAAATGGTCGCGCCCAATGAGAATTGCTCCCTGCCGTATCTGTTATACCAAAATTGGCATTATTAATACCTATCGATACTAAATTCTTACCAATAGCTTCACGCATATCACCGCCATGCCATCCGGGTGTTTCATATTCGCTAGCTTTGGTATAAACCTTACCATTAGGCATTGTTATTTTACGTAAATATAATGGGGTATAATCAGCCACCACCATTTTAGATACGGGAATTTTCTGGAAATAATCAGTAGCCAACTGTTCCATATTATTAATCATGTCATATTGATTACGAGGCTCAACAAGCATACCGATATCAATATTTTGAATAACCAGTTCTGGTGCTCCACCAAAGACAAACATATCTTGACTCAGTTCACCTTCACGATTGCGATTATCACTAAAACGTAGCGCTAACCCCGGTTTCATCCATTCCCAACTTAATGGTAAATTCCATGCGTGATGAGAGAACATCACTTTACTTTTGCCATTATCAAGTTGATCAGTATCAGGTATTGCACTTGGTGGGTGCATTAAGAAACGGCCCATATTCACGCCATCTAACTCAACATCAACCCATAGCTGATTAACATTTCTTGATTTAGGTGTAACAAGCAATAAACTCTCACGATTCATCACTAAATTAGGGTGATTAAGTTCATCATTACCATAAGGTGCAACACTGGTATGTGTTTGTGCCAACGCTATATTTGCTTGTAAATTACCCACTAAATGATTAATCGCGTTACGGCTATCGTTATAACTTAAACGTGATGGTAATGTATTAAAAGAAAGAGTTTTTTCATCACATCCAAGTTGATTACATTCAATAAGTTTTACATCATATTGCGTTTCAGGTTCAAGATCAGCAATATAAAATCCAGACTGCTTTGCTGAGTAATTGTAAGTAATTGAAGATTCGCCTGGTTTACTAGAGGTTAATTGAATTTTATAGTCATGACTTGTCGCACTATCATTCCAGACAAGTTCAACCCCAACATCAGAGACAGAGTCAACGTTAAAATCTGAAATAGTTGGCATTGCTAAATCGCCACAATCTGACGTAACCATACGTTGTACTAATTCTGATTCCCAGATATAGCTACCATCATCACGTTGCGAGCCACGAGCTGCTGGAATATATTCAACATAACATCCAGTATCTTCAGGTGTCATTACACCGAATTCACGGTGCAATAAATAAAATCCGCCGTTATAAGCAACATATTCCCACTCAGGACCAATAAAAGGGAAAGCTGTGCTGTATTCACCATGAGCATCATTTAATGGAAATATTGGCGAATTTTCATGATTAAGCCAATATTCTTTGCCTTTATATTGCAAATATTGTCGGCCATTACGTTCAATAACATTGTTAGGTTGTTGAGCCAATTCCTGCATTTTATTGAGTGTTTCAAAGGTACTCGTCGCGATATCTGTCAACGAGTTATCTGTCGCCAACACACTCGCGCTGAACAAACTTCCACTAATAAGCAAAGATAATAACTTAATTTTCATTCCATCATTCCCATGGTCTATGGTAGAGCGTTATTTCGCTACTAATAAAATATATTACACCTTCCATGATCACAAGTTATTTTTATACAAATCATAAAGAAATATTATTAATAAGAATATCAAAAAAACATTGACGCAAACGTTTGCCTTATCTACATTGCACGCTGAAATTACTTTTATCTCTTTCTATAGGAAAATTAATGTCATTACTAAAACGTGGTCTGCTACTTTGTTGCTTCATTCTTTCACCAATGAGCATTGCTGCTACACCAGCATCTGGCCCAATATTAATTCAGGGGGCAATGGATATAGAAACCACAACCCTTATTGCCGCCTTAAAAGAAAAGTCTGAAATCACGGTTGGTTCATGGACATTTTGGCAAGGAACCATTAATGATTATCCTATTGTTGTTTCGAGAACAGAAGTCGGCATTGCCAATGCTGCCGCAGCAACAACACTTGCAATTGAGCGTTTTAAGCCTGCTTTGATCATCAACCAAGGTACTGCTGGCGGGCATGATCCACAATTACAACGTGGTGATATTGTTATAGGAAAAACCAGCTTCAATATGGGTGCATATAAATCAGAATTTACCGAAAAAGGTAAAGGTATTGCACCGACAAAATGGCAGAATTTTAGCGTTACGATGCGTTTACGCGAACAAGGTAAGCTGGTTGAACATAATACTTTTACTGCTGATAAAGGTTTACTGCATATCGCGACAACCATGGCGAACAGCTACACGAAAGGCAAAGTTGTAACTGGTATCATTGGTACAGCAGATGAATGGAACCGCGAAGTTGATCGTATTAATTGGCTTCATAAAACATACAATACGTCAGTTGAAGAAATGGAAACATCATCAGCCGCATTAGTGGCTCAAGCTTATAGCATACCTTTTATTGGTATTCGTATCTTATCTAATACTGATCTGCACAACCAAGATTTTGCCCCTCAAACTGCGGTTGATTGTCAGCAATTTGTGCTTGATTACACTAAAAAAATCATCATGATGCGTAATTAAATAACAAAAAATAGCTAGGATGATATCAGCACCCTTGCCTATTTAAACAACAGATTAGTTAGTGCACGTTGATGCACATAATAAACTGGAGGCTCAAATCGTGACTAGTATAAAAAACGCAATTCGATTACACTCTAAAGATATAAATTAGTGCTTATTTTGTTATTTTAAAAGGAATCATTCATGGGATTTTTTAATGCTATCTTAGGTAATGCTGGCGAGATGGATCTTGAAGAGGCAACTGAAGAATTATCAACGATTCTTGGTCAAGATGAGCACATCGAATTAGCTTATAAACTTATTCGCGACATGATTATTTTAACAGATCGCCGTTTAATATTGATTGATAAGCAAGGAATGACAGGCCGAAAAGTGGAATACCGCTCAGTGCCTTATAAGTCAATCACTATGTATACAATTGAAAGTACAGGCCATTTCGATCTAGATGCAGAATTAAAATTATGGATTTCAGGCCAACATGATCCAATTAGCTTAGAGTTTAATGGCAAAACTAATATCTATACAATGCAGGGACAATTAGCCGCTAAGATCGCGGGGAAATAAATCCTACCGCATAAAACGAAGAGGCACACTATGAGTGCCTCTTGTTATATTTAGCCTATTATTTTATTTAACAACATAAGAATAACGTTACTGAGAAACCGTCATTAATGCTGTCGCTAAAGCATCTATTTGTTGTTCTTGCAATCCTGCAACATTAATACGACCATCACCTACCGCATAAATAGCAAATTCATCACGCAGACGCATAATTTTCGCAGGCGATAAACCTGTCATTGAAAACATACCTTTATGATCAGCAATAAAACTAAATTGATCACAGCCTTTAGCAGCTAATGTTTGAACTAAATTTTGACGTAATCCGATAATGCGTTGTTGCATCATAATCAATTCTTGTTTCCATACTGCAGTTAACACACTAGATGTTAAAATATCAGCCACTAATGCTGCACCGTGATCCGGCGGCATAGTGTAACTAGCTCGCGCTAATGTTAAAATTCGACCTTTAGCTTTTTGCGCATTTGATAACGTATCACCCACTAATAGCGCAGCACCAGTACGCTCGCGATATAAGCCAAAGTTCTTAGAACATGAAGTGGCGATCATCATTTCTTCAATGTTATCTGCCATGAATTTCAAGCCTGCGCCATCTTTTTCAAGACCGTCACCGAAGCCAAGATAGGCCATATCAACAAAAGGCATAAAACCATTGTTATTGGCTAATGCGGTGATCGCTTGCCAAGCTTCGAAATTAATATCTGCACCCGTTGGGTTATGGCAACAACCATGTAGTAATACCACATCATTCGCCCCTGCTTGTGCTAGTGCTGATAGCATTGCATCGGTATTTACTTGTTTAGTATCACGATCAAAATAAGGATAATATTTCACTTTTAGCCCAGCAGCTTCCATTACAGGTCGATGGTTAACGTAACTTAAATCAGTTAACCACACGGTAGTATTCTCATTGGCTACGTGCATCAGATCTGCCAGCATGCGTAATGCTCCACTACCACCAGGGGTTTGAACACCCGCAGTACGACTATGAGCCGAAGTGTCAGCTAATAAAAGATCAATCATGCATTGATTAAAAACTTCACTCCCCGCAAGACCAACATATGATTTTGTCGTTTGAGTTTGAAGTAAGCGTTGTTCTGCTTGAGAAATCGCGGCCATAATAGGCGTTTGGCCTTGATTATTACGATAAACACCAATACCCAGATCCATTTTATGATCACGCTGATCAACATTATAAATTAGCGATAATGACAATATGGGATCGGGTTGTGCGGGAGAAAGTTGTGAAAACATTAAGCAAATTCCGTTTATAGAGGCATGAATTTAAATTAGCATTTCAATTTCAAGCCGTCATTAGAAAAATGATAATTCTCACTTTATTTAAAAATAACAATCCATATAAGAATGATACATTATTAAGGGTTTGACTATAGAGTTTGAGTATAATGACTCAACCATTTGATATTCAGAAATCATTTAAACATTAATATTTTTAATGTAATGGCGACGAACGTCCTTAAACATCGCCCAACATCATATAATATCATTATAAGAGGTAAACTTTATTACGATGAAATTTACGCAACAATTAACTCAACCATAATAGAGCAATGTTTACCTTTCATCGTTAATATTCCCCTTATTACTTCATCAAAATATTACTGTATCACCACATGGTTTTGTCATTAGGCAAATGTAATAATGCTTGTAACGATGGTGCAGCTTCAAGTAAAGAATATAAACGTTCACTGTGTTCTTGTAATAACTGGCATGCGAGCTCAACATTACGTGCTAACACGGCTTTCATTAGCGCTTCGTGCTCTCCGTTATCATGATACTGTTTTTCTGGTGATAAACGGGCATTCAATAAGAAGTGGCGATAGCGTTCTTGCTGATCATAAATATGTGAAATCATGCCACGAATAAATTCAGAGCCTTCGCATGAAATTAACGATAAATGAAATTCTTTATGACGCAATTCCCATTCATCATAATCAAATAAAGCAGATTCTGGATTTAAGCGATTAAGCTTATGAAAAGCCGTTAAAATCTGCAATTCCCAAGCTTCATCACCTTTTTTAATCGCATCTTGCAGCGCCACATGACCTAATGCTAACCGCGTTTTTAAAATACCTCGTAATTCATCGAGAGAAACATTCGCTACCCAAAACCCTTTCTGTGGTTTCATGGTAACGTATTTTTGCCACGACAATTGCACCATTGCTTCTCGCAAAGGGGTGCCACCAACTTGGTAGCGTTCTTTTAACTCACTCAGAATAAGTTTCTGTCCGGCTTCAAATTCACCACATAAAATGTCATGCCGAATTTGACACATTACTCTATCACTTATGGTTGCAAAGTTGTTTTTGTTCATATCAACTATCTAGTCTTCATTACATACAATAAAATACAAAACACAGCTTTAAAAAAGCCAATTACTTATCATTATCGAATGATTATTCTCACTACATACTACGAAAAGACATGCAGTTTCTATCTATGTCATTATTAACTTAATACGCTTAAAGTGAATAACTAATCACGTAAAATTCAACTCGTCCATTTAGTAGCGCATTAATGCACCATTCAATACAGATAGTTAATTATCTACAACACTCAAGCTTTTCAATCAACAATGATAGTTTATGATGCAGAGATGAACGCAAGCCTTTAAAATTAAGAGCTTAAACTATTCATTACGACACACTTTAATACCATAGCGACATCTTAATATACTATATGTAGACTAAAATACTCTAAATATTATATTTATAACCACAATATTTAGAAATAGTCGCTTTCGTGCTTTTTCATGAGCAATATAGCGTTATTTATGTCGTATAAAAAATATAATACTCGACACTGATGTCTAACTAACTATTATTTATGAATTACCGTATTTATTCTATTTTTAGCATATTTATCATTAATATCATCATGTTCAATTGGCATAACCAACACGGTATATTTAGCCTATCCATCATTTTGTGGGCATTAGTTCCACTATTTGGATTTCATTATATTATTAAGCAATATGAATATTTCCATAACAAAGTCCTTACAGAAATTCGATCATACTCTGCTTGGGTACTCTTTTTTTCATGGATAACTTGTATATGCTTTTCAATTACAATGCCTTATGTTATCAACATTATCAGTGATACCAATAGCCATTATATTTCCCTGTATATTTTATCTCCTGCAATTACGCTATTCATTGCGACTATTAGCGCATTTACAGCAAGTATTATTCTGCTTCTTATTTTCCGCCTATTACGTTAACGCATGATTATTCCCCCGCTAATACCATAAAAGCATGCTGCGATATACCTCAACAGTCACAACCACAAATGCTTAAAAATGCAAATTAAACTATCACTATTTGTGCGGCTAATTCACTTCACAAATGCAAAATCGATCATTAAGATAAAATCGATTTTTACGGACAGACAGTTTAAATATCGATATTTTTATTAGCTTACAGAGTATCGTTTTTTAAGTCTTTACTGCTTAACTGACAGATTTTGAGGTCTATAATGGCTAACTCCAATTCTTCACCCGCTAAAATTGGCGTATTTAGTTTCGTTATGATTACCGCTGCGGTTGTTATGAGTGTACGTACACTCCCAATGACAGCCCAGCCCGGAATGATGACGATATTCTTAACGCTAGCTGCAGCAATTTGTTTCATGATTCCAACGGCACTTGTTTCGGCAGAGCTTGCAACAGCTTGGCCTGAAGATGGTGGTATTTTTATTTGGGTTCGTGAAGCATTTGGCGAACGTATGGGTTTCGTTGCAGTATGGATGCAATGGATTCAAATGGTTTTCGGCATGACATCAATTCTGATGATTGTCGGTGCAATATTTGCGTATGCTTTTGATCCTGCATTAGCACAAAACAAGATGTACATTCTTGCCGTCATCTTAGTGGTTTATTGGGCATGTACGCTAGGTAATATGCGTGGTGTTAAAACACTAGGTTGGGTATCCACTCTTTGTGTAATCTTGGGTGTGTTTTTACCATTCTTCGTCCTTGTAGCATGTGCTGTTGCTTACCTTGTTGGCGGTCACCCTATTGTTACTGACCTTTCATTAACTACAGCTAACCTTATTCCTGATTTTTCAGACAAAGGTACTTGGGCACTGTTTATTGGCTTCGTATTCGTAGTAATGGGGATGGAAGTATCAGCATCTAACGTATCTCATGTTAAAAATGCTGAACGCAACTACCCTATTGCAGTTTTCTTAGTCGCACTGTTTGTTGTTATCGTGTCTGTTGTTGGTTCATTTGCTATCTTCATTGGTATTCCAACTAAGCACATCTCAATGACTGCGGGTCTTATCCAAGCTTTCCAAACGTACTTCAATATGTGGGATCTAGGCTGGTTAACACCTATTATGGCAATTTGTATGGCTATCGGTCTAGCGGGTCAAGTTAACTCTTGGGTGCTAGGTCCTGTTCGTGGTCTACAAGCAACAGCTAACGCTGGCGCTCTACCAAAAGTACTGCAAAAAACTAACAAAGAAGGCGTACCTGTTAACCTTATTTACCTACAAGCTATCCTGATCTCAATTGTTGGTGTGCTTATCTGTGTAATGCCTAACGTAGATTCATTCTACTTTATGTTATTAGGTCTAACGTCTCTTGTTTACATCGTTGCTTACCTATTGATGTTCTCTGCTGCTATCTACTTACGTTACAAGCGCCCAGATATCAAACGTAGCTTTACGGTTCCTGGTGGCAATATCGGTATGTGGATTTGTTCAGGTCTTGGTATCGCAACATGTCTATTAGCTGGTTACTTCGGTTTCCAACCACCATCAAGTTATGTCGGTACAGCACATGACTACTTTAACTTCCAGTTCTTTGGCTTAGTTATCATGATTATTATCCCAATTATTGTATACGCATGGGGTAAACGCTCAAACAAAGCAGAATTAGCTAAAGCCGCTGTTAAAGCACACTAATTAAGTTAAACCTCCTTAACGTTTATCGACGCTATCGCAGGAAATAAAGAGAACAGCCATCACCATTCATATTTATCAGCAATGGCTGTTCCTCTTATCACAATCGATTTAGCGGTCTCAGACCAAAAATTATTAAATTAACTACTAAAACAAGATATTCATTACGACTGATAAACGGTCTTTTGAGTTGCGTTTATTGATAAGTAAATAGGTTTTATTATGAGCGACAAAATGAACGTGGATGCCCTATTTTTAGGTCCAAAATCAGAAAACCAAGTATTCTTCAAAGAAATGATGGATTATGCAATCAGTGAACATATGCACTGGCGTTCAGATTTCCATCCAGAAGATGCACCATTAATGACACCGGTGACTCAACACCAACCAGATTTTCGCGATACGCTTTACCGTACAGAAGGTATTCTACAAGATTTATCAGCACGCCTTAAAACACAGTCAGTGCCTTGGTTCTCACCTCGTTACCTTGGCCACATGAACGCTGATACGTTAATGGTGTCAAACCTTGCATACGTGATGACCATGCTTTACAACCCAAATAACTGTGCACACGAAGCTTCTCCTGTGACAACAGAACTTGAGTTAGCTGCAGGTCATGACCTATGCCGCATGTTTGGCTACGATGTTAACAAATCTTGGGCACACATTACTTCTGGTGGTACGGTGGCTAACTATGAAGGTGTTTGGGTTGCACGTAACCTTAAAACCATGCCTCTTGCTATTGCCGCTTGTGAAAAATCAAAAGATCTTGTCGCTGGCATGACTGAACATCAGTTACTTAACATGAAGTCTAAAGATATTCTTGATCTAACTGATGAATTGAAAAAACGCGGTATTTTTGAAGAAGTAAGGGCGTTAACAGCTCGTGGTGTCGGGGTTGATGCGGGTAAACTAGGTAAGTTCTTAGTGCCTCGTTCTAAACACTACTCTTGGATGAAAGCAATGGATGTCCTTGGCCTAGGTCAAGAGCACATTGTTCCCCTAGATGTTGATGGTAACTACCGTACTGATATTGAAAAAATGCGTGAAGTCACCTTTAAGCTTATGGAAGAAGGTACACCTATTCTTGGTATGGTATCTGTTGTCGGTACAACCGAAGAAGGTTCTATTGATGCAGTTCATGAAGTGATGAAACTTCGTCAAGAATGTGAACAAAAATACGGTGCTTCTTTCTACGTTCATATTGATGCAGCATACGGCGGTTATGTACGCTCAATGTTCCTTGATGATAACAATCAATTCATGGAATACGATGCACTGATTGAACGTTATCGTAACGATGATGTGATTCCAGAAGGTGTAGTATGGCCTAAGCGTGCCGTTTATGATGCATTTGCGGCAATGTCTGAAGCAGATTCTATCACTGTCGATCCACATAAAGTGGGTTTCATTCAATATGCGGCTGGCGCTGTTGCGATGAAAGATAAGCGTATTGTTGATTTGATCTCTTACCACGCAGCTTATGTTTTTGAAGAAGCTGACGATGATAATGAAGAAAATAAACAAGTCGTGCTTGGATCTTCTATTATGGAAGGCTCTAAAGCAGGTGCAACGGCAGCAGCAGTTTGGGCTGCACACCGTCTTGTTCCACTAAATATCAGTGGCTACGGCCATGTTATTGGTCGTGGTATTGTGACCGCTGATTGGTTTGCGAAAAAACTTGCTACAGCAGAACCTTTTGTTGTTGATGGCCGTCGCTTTGAGGTTCGCCCTCTTATGCACCCTGACTTTCATATGGTTGATTTTACTTTCAAAGAAATTGGTAATGACAGCTTAGAAGCTCACAATAAACTTAACCAACGCATTTACGAATTATGTTCTTACGCAACAGGTCGTACCTACACTAAAGACTTCTTAACCTCTTCTACTTCTCTATCAGAAGAAGAATATGGTCAAACTCCACGTATCTATGCTGAAAACCGTGGCTTTAGTGAAAATGAGTGGAACACTGTCGGTTCTGTTTATATTCTTCGTTCAGCGGTAATGACTCACTTCCTACGTGATGAAATTCGTTTTAATAATTACTGGAATAACCTTCGCGATGTATTCACAAGCCTTCTTAGTGAAATTATTGATGAAGAAAACAAACAGAAATTAGCACACACTGCTGCTTAATAAGGAATCCAACGCCAGTCTTCATGACTGGCGTTTTTATAATAATGAAAGCAATCCATATTTCTATTAATTACCGTCGATTATTTATTATTGATGGTTAATTTTATTATTACCTAAAACCTAGGTAACGATTCAGTATATTTACAGGAGAAACGTCATGAATGTAAAATCTATTGGCGCGACACTGCTGATTTCCGGAACAATGCTTGGCGCAGGAATGCTTGCTTTACCCTTAATTTCTGCTGGGTTGGGCATTTATAATACCATTTTATTATTGGCTTTTTTATGGGCTACCATGACCTATACAGGGCTAATGTTATTAGAGATCTGTCTTAACTACCCAGAAGGAACTGGACTTGAAGCAATTGCCTATGATTTATTTGGAAAACCAGGCAAATGGGTGATTAACATATCGCTATTATTATTACTTTATGCATTATCTTGTGCTTATATTGCGGGTGCCTCTTCTATATATAAAAATGATTTCAGTGATTATTTTAATATAACTCTACCTTCTCATACTATCGCAATTATATTTACTTTAATCATTGCAACTATTGTATTTATTAGTACTAAAGCGGTAGATATTGCTAATCGTGTCTTATTTACCAGTAATATTGTTATTTTCTTTATTCTTGTTATTACGATAATTCCTTATCTTCATGGTCACTTTTTAGTCAGTCACCACGATTCAGTTAAATATGCTTTTGCCGCTATTCCTGTCTTTATTACTGCTTTTGGTTTTCATGGCAGTGTGCCCAGCATGGTGAAATATATTGGTCGTGATAAACCAAAAACATTACGTAATATTTTTGTTGCGGGTGGTTTAATCCCATTGATTGTTTATATTATATGGGAAATCAGCATGCTAGGTTCATTACCTCGATTTGGTAACCATAGTTTTCAATATGTTGCACAACACGGTTCAAGTGTTGGTGTAATGCTTCAACAAATGCAAATATTTATTCAAAATAACAACATTATTTACCTAATTGGTGCATTCTCGTCCATCGCGATGTTCACTTCCTATCTATGTGTTTCATTAGGGTTATTTGATTCATTGGCAAGTACCTTCAAACGTGGTAATAATACAACAGACAGATTAATGACTGCTGTACTTTGCTACTTGCCACCCTTGGTTTTCACTCTTGTGTATCCTAATGGCTTTGTCCCAGCTTTAGGTGCCGCAGCAATTTTCTTAACAATCCTAGCAATTCTTTTTCCTGTGCTTGCCCTTAGAAAACTTCGTGGTAAACAACATCAAATTGAATATAATGTAGCAACAAATAATATGGCGTTGTTTGTTGTAGGATTTATTGGTCTACAAGTCATAATAAACCAGATACTGACATTGAATAATGCCGTACCTATTTTTAATTAAACGTAAATAAAATGATTATTGGAGAACACATGAATCATTTGAATTTAATTCAGGAGCTTAAAGATCGCGGTCTGATCGCTCAAATTACGGATGAAGAAGCTTTAAGCGAACGTTTAGCAAAAGGTCCGATTACATTATATTGCGGCTTTGATCCAACGGCAGATAGTTTGCACCTAGGTCATCTGGTACCTCTACTTTGCCTTAAGCGCTTCCAAGAAGCGGGTCATAATCCAGTAGCCTTGGTTGGCGGCGCTACCGGTATGATTGGTGATCCAAGCTTCAAAGCGACTGAGCGTTCACTTAACACTTTAGATATTGTTGCTGATTGGGTGACTAAAATCCAACGTCAAGTTTCTCCTTTCCTAGATTTTGACAACGCAACTAACCCTGCTCGCATGGTGAACAACCATGACTGGTTCGGTAATATGGATGTACTAACATTCTTACGTGATATTGGTAAACACTTCTCTGTTAACCAAATGATCAGTAAAGAATCTGTTAAACAACGTATTAACCGTGATGAAGTAGGTATCTCTTTTACTGAGTTCGCTTACAGCTTGCTACAGTCTTACGACTTTGCAAGTATGAACAAAGACATGGGTATGGAACTTCAAATTGGTGGTTCTGACCAATGGGGTAACATCACAGCAGGTATCGACCTAACTCGTCGTATGAACCAGCAGCAAGTGTTCGGTATGACCGTACCGCTAATCACTAAATCTGATGGTACTAAGTTTGGTAAAACTGAAGGCGGCGCTGTTTGGTTAGACCCAAGCAAAACTAGCCCATACAAGTTCTACCAATTCTGGATGAACACTGCTGATGCTGACGTATACCGTTTCTTACGTTTCTTTACTTTCCTTTCTGAAGAAGAAATTCAACAGATCGAAGAAGATGACCGTAATAGCGGCAAAGCACCTCAAGCACAACGTATTCTTGCAGAAAAAGCAACAGCACTTGTACACGGTCAAGCACAATTAGAAGCAGCACAAAACATCACTCGCTGCCTATTTGAAAATGACCTTGAGCACTTATCAGAGTCTGATTTCGCACAACTAGCGCAAGATGGCATGCCAACTGCACAAGCATCTAATGAAGATGATCTTCAACAAGTACTTGTTAACGCTGAACTTGCAACATCTCGTAGCCAAGCTAAAACTCACATCG
The DNA here is from genome assembly GCF_003025475.1 of Photobacterium sp. NCIMB 13483. Taxonomy (NCBI): domain Bacteria; kingdom Pseudomonadati; phylum Pseudomonadota; class Gammaproteobacteria; order Vibrionales; family Vibrionaceae; genus Photobacterium; species Photobacterium sp. NCIMB 13483. The sequence goes on along the minus strand of NZ_PYLV01000010.1, from coordinate 118,749 downwards.
AGTCAAACGCTATCATGGTTAATGGCGAGAAAGTAAGTGATGCTTACTATAAGTTTAACGATGCTGACAAACTGTTTGGTCGTTACACACTTATCCGTCGTGGTAAGAAGAACTACAGCCTTATCGTTTGGGGTTAATCCTTAACTGATAAGTGTTATCTTGATTATAGATAACAGCTAAAACCACCGTTATTAATAATAGCGGTGGTTTTTTATTGCTAATAACAAATCCATTGCATCATTCCACATCCACCCACCTCTTTTACGCTCTCCCTCGCATCTCGCATCTTTCCCATAAACAAGATACCGCTAACATAATTTGATATTGTTATTAATAAATCCTCACTTAATTTGATTTAGCCCCAAGCCATAGTCGCCAGTTTACGTTTACAGTCATAACATCTAATGTCCACTTGAAGCTAAATTATGTCTACAATCAATCAGCAACGCCTTATTAACCATTTCATTGAACTGATAAAAATCAATAGCGAATCACGTAATGAGAAAGCTATTGCCGAAACACTGGCAGAACAATTAGGTGAATTAGGTTTCAGTGTTCATCGCCTTCCCGTACCAGAAGCAATCTCTAATGGCTTTAATATCTATGCGCGTTTAGATGGCAGCATTAACGACACTATTGCGCTTAGTTGTCATATGGATACGGTAAATCCAGGTAATGATATTGAACCGATTATTGAGAATGGCGTTATTCGCTCAAAAGGCAACACCATTCTCGGTGGTGATGATAAGTCAGGCATTGCAGCAATAATGGAAGCGGTACGTTGCATTCAAGCTGATAACCGTGATCATAAAACCATTGAACTGGCTTTCACTGTGCATGAAGAAGGTGGTCTGCAAGGCTCAAAACTATTTGATATGAGCTATATTACGGCTAATAAAGCGATTGTTTTAGATTCAGGCGGCGCTATTGGTGCCATTGTTACGACAGCTCCAGGTCAGCAGAGCTTAAAAATCACTATTACAGGTAAACCCGCTCATGCTGGTTTAACGCCAGAAGAAGGCATTAATGCACTTACCGTTGCTGCAGATGCTATTACTAATATGCGCTTATCACGTATTGATGAAGAAACAACAGCTAACATTGGTGTCGTTCAAGGTGGACAAGTAACCAATATTGTAATGCCTTCACTGTTCCTTGCTGCAGAAGCACGTTCTTTAAATGATACTAAGCTTGAACGCCAAACAGCACACATGATTGAGACATTTGAACACGCTGCGACCAAGCATGGTGCTCAAATCAATATTGAATCAAGTCGTTCTTACAACGCTTATCACATTGAAGATAATGACCCGCACGTACAAAGTATTATGGCGGCATTTAAATCAAACGGTTTAACTCCATTCACAAAGTCAACCGGTGGTGGTAGTGATGCTAACGTATTTAATGGCAAAGGCTTAAAAACAGTCAATCTATCGACGGGAATGAGTAAAGTTCATACAACTGAAGAATTTATTACTATTGATGACATGACTAAAATAACTGAATTTATGTACGCTTTTTTATGTAGTAATAACTAGCAGATTAGACGAATATAACAGCGTTAAACAAATCCACTACAATGTCTTTCTTATTTTTATTAATTGTAACAATAAGTGAGACATTGTATTTAAAAAGACACCTATCAAACTAAATAATAAATTAAAATTATTAACAATTCATTCTCTAATATTGTTGAAATCAGCCTCTATCAGAACAAATCTAAATAGCATATACTCCGTAAAGTTCATATTATTACAGTTACTAAGCAATAAAATACTATGACTTAATTCTATATCCAACTATCAAAATTTTATTTCAGATATAGAGCGCAATACCCTTAAAAGAAGATTTGAAAGATGGATATCCAGCACCTAACTCCAAAAGAAAAAGATGTGTTTATTAAGGCATTAGCAGAATGTTACCGACGATTAACAGCTGCAAAAATTGAAGCAAAGGAACTGACAAAAGAAGGTTTTCAATTAATGTTTAGATCTGTCTATAAAGATATTAACAATACTTATAAAGTATAAAAAATATTATAAATGTTGCTTAGCTCAATAATGAGGCGTACCTAATACGCCTCAATAAGACGTTTTCTCAACTCTTATTCTTATTAATCATAAACGTTATTTACCTCGAAAATAACGTTGAGCAACAAAGGGCATTTTTGCTACCGTCATCGGCAATCTTTTTCCACGTACTTCGGCAAATAATACTGTATCAATAGCACTATAATGCGGTGTTACATACGCCATAGCAACAGGAATAGATACTGAAGGGCCAAAACTACCACTGGTCACAACCCCGACCTGCTCACCATCGGCATTAAATAATAGACTTCCTTCTCGTACTGGTGCTTTCGTTTGGCCAATCAACCCTATTCGCTTACGATCTACAGCTTTTATTTCAATTTGGGAAAGAATAACATCAGCGCCAATAAACCCACCAGCGCGTTCACCTTCTGTACGGCGTACTTTGCTGATCCCCCACAATAAACTGGCTTCTATTGGCGTGGTCGTTTTATCAAGATCATGACCATATAAACACAATCCACATTCTAAACGCAGTGAATCGCGAGCACCGAGTCCAATCCATTCAACGTGTTTATCTTCAAGTAATGTGGCTGCTAACCTGGTTGCATGTGAGGTGGACACTGAAATTTCAAAACCATCTTCACCCGTATAACCTGAACGGCTGATATAGCATTCTTGACCTAATAACGGTATACGCACAGCATCCATAAATACCATGTCACGTACTTGAGGTGCTAATGTTGCTAAAACATCCACCGCTTTTGGCCCTTGTAATGCCAGCAGTGCTCGATCGTGTATAACTTCAAGTTCTACATCAGCTAATAAATGTGCCTGTAAGTGTGCGATATCTTCTGTTTTGCAGGCTGCATTGACCACAATGAATAAATGATCGCCAAAATTCGTTACCATCAAGTCATCTTCAATGCCCCCTGCTTCATTGGTAAAAAAAGCATAACGCTGCTTTCCTTCAGGTAAATCGACAATATCAACAGGCACTAACATTTCGAGCATTTTAGCTGCATTTTTACCACGTAACCGTAACTGCCCCATATGAGAAACATCAAACAATCCGGCCTCTGCACGACAATGTAAATGCTCTTTTTTAACGCCTAATGCATATTGTACTGGCATTTCATACCCAGCAAATGGCACCATTTTCGCCCCCATATTGACATGTAGATCATGCAGCGGAGTACGTAATAAAGGTTGAGACATAATGATTGACTCCCAATAAGCAACAGCAGTTAAACAATGATTATTTCACCCTACCAAAAACACCACCAGAACAGAAAAACTAATGGTAGAGATCTTGATCGAATCCGCAATATTGTTAAATAGGCATGACAATACGCAAACGAATACGTAGTATTCATATCAATAAATTAACATTGCAGATTCTTAAACGAACAATAAGACGATAAATTAACTGTCTTGCTCATAAAACATTCCACGTAAGGAGTATATACATGGAAACGACATTAAAATTTACAACTAGCCATGAATGGGTACGTGATAATGGTGACGGCACAATTACAATGGGCATTTCAGATCATGCCCAGAAATTGTTAGGCGATGTCGTTTTTGTTGATTTACCCGATATTGGTGATGCCGCAGATGCTGGTTCTACTTTTTCATTAGTCGAGTCAGTTAAAGCTGCATCTGATATTTATGCGCCAGTGAGTGGTCAAATCATTGAAACCAATAGCTCACTTGATGATAGCCCTGAACTGATTAATGACGACCCGTATGGTGAAGGTTGGATTGCTAAAATTAAAGTAGACGATCTCTCGCAACTTAGCGAGTTAATAGACAGCGATACTTACCTTGCTTCCATTGCTGAAGACTAACATCAAGGAAAGAAAGATGACTTCTACCACACTGCTCAATGCTCTCAGTGATGATACTCATTTTGCTCAGCGCCATAATGGTCCAAACTTATCGCAACAACAGCAAATGTTAGCGACAATTGGCGCATCTAGTATAGAACAGCTCATTCAGCAAACTCTGCCAGTGGCCATTGCATTACCCCAGCCATTAACATTACCACCCGCTCAAAGCGAAGCGAATATGCTTGCATCACTCAAGCAAATTGCGGCTAAAAACATTGTTAATAAAAGCTATATTGGACAGGGATATTATAATACCCATACGCCAAATGTAATTTTACGCAATATTCTAGAAAATCCAGGTTGGTACACCGCTTATACTCCTTATCAACCTGAAATTTCACAAGGCCGCTTAGAGTCATTGCTTAATTTTCAGCAATTAGTCATGGATATGACGGGCATGGATCTGGCGAATGCTTCACTACTTGATGAAGCAACCGCCGCCGCAGAAGCAATGACACTGTGCCTTCGTGCTGGTAAAAGTAAAAGCACGCAATTTTTCATTGCCGCTAATGTTCATCCGCAAACTATTGATGTTGTTAAAACACGGGCGCACTTTATTGGGGTAGAAATCATTATTGGCGAACCTCAACAATTAAATGATCACAATGTCTTTGGTGGTTTATTACAATACCCCGCCACCAACGGTCAACTTGATGATTTAACCGATATTATTGCCACCGCACATAACAACAAAACCTTAATTACCGTTGCCAGTGATTTACTTGCATTAACGCTATTAACCCCACCCAGTGAAATGGGTGCCGATGTGGTGATTGGCAGCGCACAACGTTTTGGTGTTCCAATGGGGTTTGGTGGACCACATGCTGGCTTTATGGCAACCAAAGATCAGTACAAACGCACTATGCCAGGCCGTGTGATTGGGGTATCTAAAGATGCCAAAGGTAACCGTGCACTTCGAATGGCAATGCAAACCCGTGAACAACATATTCGCCGTGAAAAAGCGACCTCTAATATTTGTACTGCCCAAGCCTTACTTGCCAACATGGCGGCTTTTTATGCGTTATATCATGGACCTGAAGGCCTTAAAAAAATAGGACGGCGGGTACATCACCTTACCGCTATATTAGCCACAGGTTTACGTGATAATGGCTTTATCATTGAAAATAACACCTTTTTTGATACCCTGACTTTACTCACCGCTGAGAACACAGATAACCTCTATCAACAAGCATTAGATGCCGATATTAACCTTCGTAAATATGAGCATAAACTCGGCATTAGTATTGATGAAACCACATCAGCCGATGACATTGAAGTGTTACTCACGTTATTAACTGGCAAAGCCTTATCGATTGATCATTACAGTAGCCTAATTGCCGATGACGAATTTGCTGCAATTCCAACACGCTGCCAACGCCAAAGTAATTACCTAACGCACCCTGTTTTTCATCGCTATCATAGTGAAACCAACATGATGCGATACATGAAGCAACTTGAAAATAAAGATTATTCATTGACCCACGGCATGATCCCGCTCGGTAGCTGCACCATGAAACTTAATGCTGCCGCTGAAATGATCCCTGTTACATGGCCTGAATTTGGTCAGTTACACCCATTTGCTCCTGATTCTCAAACATTGGGTTATCAAGAATTAGCCCAAAAGCTATCAACCATGTTATGTAGCATCACAGGTTACGATGCCGTATCACTGCAACCTAACTCAGGCGCACAGGGAGAATATGCAGGCCTAATTGCGATTCAGCGTTACCACCAAGCAAATGGCGATAATCACCGTAATGTGTGTTTAATTCCAAGCTCAGCCCACGGTACCAACCCTGCTTCTGCGGCAATGGTGTCAATGAAAGTGGTTGTGGTCGCTTGTGATGAACAAGGCAATATCGACCTCAATGATTTACAAACAAAAATTGATCAGCATCGTGATAATTTATCCTGCATTATGATCACCTATCCTTCAACCCATGGTGTGTATGAAGAAGGCGTACAGCAAGTGTGTGAACGTGTCCATGCCGCGGGCGGCCAAGTGTATCTTGATGGTGCTAACATGAACGCTCAAGTGGGATTAACCAGTCCTGGATTTATTGGCTCAGATGTTTCTCACTTGAACCTTCATAAAACCTTCTGCATACCACATGGCGGAGGCGGCCCTGGTGTGGGTCCTATCGGAGTGAAATCTCACCTTAGCCCATTCTTACCCGGACATATTGATAACCAACAGCCACAGAACAATCAATATGCGGTATCGGCAGCAGCACTAGGCTCAGCATCCATTCTGCCGATTTCATACGCGTATATTTCAATGATGGGTGAAGCAGGACTAAAACAAGCAACCGAGTTAGCCATTTTAAATGCCAACTATGTGATGGAACGTTTACGCCCACATTACTCAGTGTTATATCGAGGAACACAAGGTCGCGTCGCCCACGAATGTATTATTGATATTCGTCCGATTAAAGCCGCTTCTGGTATATCAGAAGAAGACATTGCTAAACGCTTAATGGATTACGGCTTTCATGCGCCAACAATGTCGTTCCCTGTTGCTGGCACATTAATGGTTGAACCAACAGAATCAGAAGATTTAACCGAGTTAGATCGTTTTTGTGACGCGATGATTGCCATTCGCGAAGAGATTAATCAGGTACAAACCGGAGCATGGTCTTTGGAAGATAACCCATTAGTCAATGCACCCCACAGCCAAGTTGATTTACGAGCCGCTGAATGGACACATTGTTATAGCCGCGAAATTGCTTGCTTCCCATCTGTGCATACTAAAAATGCCAAATACTGGCCAAGTGTTAATCGAGTTGATAACGTATTTGGAGATCGCAATTTAGTGTGTTCTTGCCCAAGTATTGATAGTTATATAGAAAAGTAATAATAACCATGAATACATGAATTCAACTATTAAAGCGGATCTTTTGATCCGCTTTTTATTTTTTATACACTTAAAAATGATCAGTTTAACAATAATAAAATGGCAATAATTTATATTAATTCACTTGTTAATCTGGTTATTCATTTATTTGTTAATAACCGTTTAAAAAACACTAAAATTAAAAATCAATAAATAACTATACAAGATACTATATTTGATTAAATATAAACCAATATGCATATAGTTATGAATGGGACTTATTGATGTATTCATTTTTAAATTCAACACATACTCTTAATGAACGCTTAAATCTATTTACAGCTTCTGTTAAAAATCTTTATCCTGAAATTATTGGGATCGCAGTTACGCGAATAGATGAAGACGATAATCTTTATTCTGTTTATCGTAGCCCTGACTATGGTGATAATTTTCCAACTTTTATTTCATCAATAAGTCGATCACCACGTTTAAACAAAATGCGTTCATCATTAGAACCAAGTATTATTGATAATATGCTTTCTCATCAATCATCTGTGAAAAAAATTCATTTACGATTATTACAAAGTAATTGTATTTCAAGTATGGCATGTCCAATTTATACTAATGATACCTTTATTGGTGTGTTATTTATCAATGCTAAAGTAAAAGATTTTTTTAGTGAAAAAGTTAATTATTTCACCACCTTTTCAATTTTGATCACGTTGCTTATTACTGATAATTTTAATAATAAAAAAGCGTTTCATTCGATTGTAAAAACTGTTTTGTTATTAAGTCATCATAAAGATCCTGAAACCCAGAATCATCTAAAAAGAGTTGCTGAATATAGCCGTTTAATTGGGCTTTACTTAGCTAGAAGAGGAAAATGTAATGGTGATTTTGTTGAATCTGTTTATCATTTCTCGGATATGCATGACATAGGAAAATCTTTAATCCCTGAAGATATTTTATATTCAACAGAGATTTACACCGATGAAGAAAGAGCGGTCATGAATCAGCACCCAGATCTAGGCTGCCAGCTTTTATCGAATATTTTAACCACCTTTAAGTACGATAATAACCAAGAACTCAATACCATCCTTAATATTATTCGTCATCATCATGAACGTTATGATGGTAATGGTTATCCAGATAAACTAAAAGGCACCGATATACCATTAGAAGCGCGTATCGTTACAGTAGCTGATGTTATTGATGCTCTATTAAGCCACCGCCCTTATAAGCAACCATGGTCAATAGAAGATGTTGAACTGTATTTAATCAATGGCTCAGGAACACTGTTTGATCCTCTTTGTATTGATGCTATTTTACATTCACTCAATAAAGTTACACTGATTCAGAAACGTTATCCTGATGTTATTGAGGAAGATCTACCACTATAGTTAATTCATTAACAAATAGAGCCACCGCTTAATGGTATGTCAAAAGCATTATCAATGACCGCTTGTGCGGCTATTTTTAACCCTGCAACGATCAGATCTAACGACATACTCGGCTGATCCCCAAATGTTGCTTGCTGTGGCAACAGAGGAATATGAATAAAACCATGACCAATCTGGGTATAACGTAGATAATGCTGAACACCATAAAATAAATGATTACATACAAAAGTGCCGGCTGTATTTGATACCTGACACGGTATCCCTTGTTGCTGAAGGGCTTGAGTGATCGCTTTAATGGGTAATGTAGAAAAATAAGCATTGGGCCCGTTCATAATAATTGGTTGATCGATAGGTTGATTCCCATCATTATCTGCGATGCGAAAATCATCCATATTAATCGCAATACGTTCAGGAGTGATTGCAGCACGTCCACTTGCTTGTCCCACAGTAATAACATAATCAGGTTGATGGTATTTAATTGCCTCAATCACGACTTCAATTGCTTTAAAGCGAGTCACGGGCACTTGGTGAGCAACAATTATGCCGTTATTGAGAACCACACCATCTAATAATTTTACCGCTTCTAATGCAGGGTTAATGGACTCACCACCAAAAGGCTCAAAACCTGTCATTAATATTTTTTTCATTCTAAAATCTCTTTTTCAAGTCAAATTAATAACGCGATACCGCGCCTAAAAAGTCATAGCAAAGACGTCTTGTTATTTATATCGTCAAATTCGTATTTATTATGTTGCAACTTTCATGAACAATCGTGATATTTCGCTGAGATTACAAAATTAAACAGGCTGTTTATAGTTAAATATAATGGAGAAAATAGGATATCTATAATAAAAAACCAACTAATAATCATGTTCTTATAAAAAATTCTTTATTAAAACCTTGTATTATTCTTATTACTAATAAATATTCCATCAACATATATATAACGCAATATTTTTTATCGTTATAAAAAAAAGATCAAATTGATAAATAACGCATAATAATTGATATTTTGTGCATACTTTATCAATTTATAGCGAATTATATTTTGCACAATTCAATAGATCATCCTAAAACAGCTGATACTGAAAAATCATGGCAAATACCTGACACATTAATCATCATTTTTATCGTTGGCGTATTAGCAACTATTCTCACTTATCTCATTCCGGCAGGCAGTTTTACTCAACATGCAGTGAGTTTTATTGCTGATGGTGTAGAAAAAACACGTGCTGTCATTGATCCAGCATCTTTTAAATATGCCATTGATGCTAATGGTGAAAAAATCTATAACACGGTTGGATTTTTTAGTGCCGGCGGCGGTATTGGCTTAATGAACTTTATGTTCGAAGGCTTAGTTTCTGGTGATAAATGGGGATCAGCTGTTGGCGTGATTATGTTCATGCTGGTTATTGGTGGCGCTTTTGGTGTTGTTATGCGTACTGGCGCCATCGATGCTGGTATTTTAGCCCTCATTCATAAAACAAAAGGCAATGACTTTTTATTCATTCCCGTTCTCTTTGTCTTGTTTTCATTGGGCGGTGCTGTCTTTGGTATGGGTGAAGAAGCGATTGCCTTTGCAATTATTATCGCACCACTCATGTTACGACTTGGTTACGATGGCATCACCACGGTCATGGTCACTTATGTCGCCACTCAAGTCGGTTTTGCATCATCATGGATGAACCCTTTCTCAGTTGCTATTGCTCAAGGTATTGCAGGCATCCCTGTACTTTCAGGTATGACGGTTCGCATTCCATTATGGGTGGGTTTCACTTTAATGGGTGTTATCTTTACCATGCGTTATGCGGCGAAAATCAAACGCAATCCCGAATTATCTTATAGTTTTAAAACTGATCAATTTTTACGTGATAAAACGGCAGAGGTTAAACAATCACAGTGGAGTATCGGTTATACCTTAGTGATCATTACCGTTGCAATCACAACAGGTTGGGTTGTATGGGGTGTCGTTGCACACGCATGGTATATTCCTGAAATCGCATCGCAATTTTTCACTATGGGCTTTATTGCCGGTATTATCGGTATTATTTTTAAACTTAATAATATGACGCTAAATGATATTGCGACCTCATTTAAAGAAGGTGCTGGCGTCATGCTTGCTCCGGCTCTACTTGTTGGTTGTGCCAAAGGTGTATTATTAATTCTAGGTGATGGTTCTGCTGAAGAACCCAGTGTACTTAATAGTATTTTAAACAGTGCTGGCGGTGCAATCAGTGGCATTCCTGATGTAGCGGCAGTCTGGATCATGTACCTCTTTCAATCTGTGTTTAATTTCTTTGTGACATCAGGATCAGGCCAAGCCGCACTCACCATGCCATTGTTGGCACCTTTAGGCGACATTGCGGGCGTTTCTCGTCAAGTAACAGTGCTGGCATTCCAATTAGGTGATGGTTTTACCAATATCGTGGTACCAACATCAGCGTCATTAATGGGAACATTAGGGGTATGTCGTATTGATTGGGGTGATTGGATCCGTTTTAGCTGGCGCTTTATGTTGCTATTGTTCGTTACTTCAAGTGTGACGGTTGTTTGTGCTCACTTAGCTGGATTTAATTAATCACATGACAACGACAAGCACGACCCAACTCACGGGTGACATTATTAATAATATTGCGGTGATTTCAGCATTAAATGTGGACGATCTCGCCATTGGTCAGCATCAGTTTTGGTTCAACGTTGCGACTAACGCCTTAAATCAAGATCAACATTTACCCGTATGGGTATTTAAAGGCAAGCAAGCGGGCAAGAAAGTAATGATCACCGCAGGCATTCATGGTGATGAACTCAATGGCATTTTAACCGCGCAACAACTGGCCCGTCAGCTACAACATACTGACATTTGTGGCAGCGTGATTATTGTTCCAGCGATTAATCTATCGGGTATTGTTCACCACCATCGTGATTTTCATGGCGCGGATCAAGATTTATCTACTGTGAATCTTAATCGCTATTTCCCCGGTAACAATCAAGGTAATGCCGCTGAACGTTACCTTGCTCAATTGTGGCAATATTTATTATTACCCAATGCCGACATTGCGATAGATCTTCATACTCAAACTACGGGAACCTGTTACCCATTGTATGTGTTTGCTGATTTCCGGATTGAATCAGCGCTGGCGATGGCACGATTAATGACACCAGATGCGATCTTAAATGATCCTGGCGATCAGGGAGTATTAGAAACCGTTTGGAATCAGCATGGCGTTAGCGCGATCACCATTGAAGTAGGTAGTGGCAAGATTACTCAACCAACGTTAATTAATCGTGCTGTTATGGGGGTTATGCAAATTATTAAAAACCAACACCATTTAACAACAGCGACCTTGACGCCTTGTGCGATAGAAGCGGATAACGTGACATCTATTCGCGCTGATATCGGTGGGCTAACACTCGCAAATGTTGAGATGCTAGCACCTGTAAGTAAGGGCGATATTATCGCAACACAATATGACCTGCTTGGTAATGAAATTAAACGTTATACCGCTCCTCGTGATGGCATTGTATTAAGTCACAATACTGATGCTTTGCGTGACGCAGGGGCGTTAATTGTACGTCTTATTCACGATTAACCATTAAGTTATCCTCCATCACAATACCCATGCGAAGTTAATAATTAGCATGGGTTATTGTTGATAAACCTCGCATTCTTACAAGGTATGTGAACATTCCCACCATTTCCTTACTCCAACGAACATTGTACAAAAAAAAGACTATTTGCCATCAGTTAGTCACAATTATCAGTGATCATTTACCAACAATGGTGCAATGTATGCTTTACTTGAGTAATAATAATCACTTGAAAGCATAAAAAAAGGAATCTTATGGTGAAGTATCTCAAATCAATCAAATATCTATTTATCGCATTACTGCTTACTCAATTAACAGGTTGTGGTATCAATACCATCCCTACTCTCGATGAACAAGCCAATGCTGATTGGGCCCAAGTACAGAATAATTATCAACGTCGTGCAGATTTAATCCCCAATTTAGTCGCAACGGTTAAAGGTTATGCTGCTCACGAAAAAGACACGTTAACGGCAGTGACAGAAGCAAGATCAAAAGTTTCATCGATGCAAGTCACGCCTGAAACATTAAATAACCCAGAAGCCTTTAAAAAATTTGAAGCCGCTCAAGGTCAATTAAGCAGTGCGTTATCTCGATTGATGGTTGTATCAGAACGCTATCCAGATCTAAAAGCTAACCAACAATTTATCGCACTTCAAGCACAGCTAGAAGGCACAGAAAATCGTATCGCTGTTGCGCGTCGCGATTACATCAATGCAGTAAAAGCTTTTAATACTGAAATTCGTACTTTCCCTGGCCGTTTATGGCACTGGGCAATGTATAGCGATCTAAAAATCAAACCTAACTTTACAGCAACAACACCTAACGCTGATGTTGCGCCTAAGGTTGAATTCTAAATGAAAAAAGTCCTACTTATCTGTGGGCTTTTGTTGTTCATCAGCCCAAATGCATTGGCTGCAATCACTTTCCCTGAATTAACAGGGAGAGTGGTCGACGACGCTCATATGCTAAATGAAGCTCAAACTCAGCAACTTGAGCAAACGCTTGCCGCAGAAGAAAAATCATCGTCCAACCAAGTGGTGGTAGTAACCGTACCGTCAACTAATGGCATTCCCATTGCCGATTATGGCTATCAACTCGGTCGTACTTGGGGAATTGGACAGAAACAACATGACAATGGCGTATTATTAATTATCGCTAAAAATGACAAAAAAATGCGTATCGAAGTCGGTTATGGTTTAGAGGGTGCATTACCTGATGCGATTGCGATTAATATTATAAATAATCACATTAAACCCGCTTTTAAAGCCGGTAAGTTTGCAACGGGAATCGATAATGGCGTAACAGCTATCATTGCTGCTATCCATGGTGAATACAAACCTGTTGTGACAGAAGATAAACCACCCTACGATTTCTATTTGTTTATTTTATTTGTAGTGATCATTCAAATTGTTGCCTTTAGCCGTCGTCGTCGCAACCGTTCAACCTATTATGGCCGCGATGGTGATGTCTTCACCAGTGGTGGTTTTGGATCACACCGTGGCGGCTCTAGTGGCTTTGGCGGTGGTTTCGGAGGAGGTAGTGGCGGCAGCGGTGGTGGTTTTAGTGGTGGCGGCGGTGGCTTTGGCGGCGGCGGTGCATCAGGAGGATGGTAATGAAATTATTTACAAATGAACAACTACAAACAATTAGCCAAACCATCAGTGATATGGAAAAAACCACCGATGCCGAGTTAATTACCGTAATGGCAACAAAGGCTGATGACTATTACTTTGTCCCAACCTTATGGGCGGCCATTATTGCGCTATTTGTTCCTGCACTGTTAATCATTACTCCATTATGGTTAGAGCTAACAGATATTCTATTAGTGCAATTAGCTGCTTTTGTTGTTCTAACATTGATCTTCCGTATTCCAGCCATTAAGTACCTTTTATTACCAAAAGTAGTTAAACATCGTCGTGCAAGTCTAGTTGCTCGTGAACAATTTTTAGCCAATGGTGTTCATCGTACTAAACAGCATTTAGGGGTGATGATCTTTGTTTGCGAAGCCGAGCATTATGTTGAAATTCTCACAGATTACGGCATTAGTGAATGTATCAGCGATGAGGCATGGCAAAGCCTAGTGCGAGATTTCACCAAAGATGTTAAAGCAGGAAAAACGTTTGAAGGCTTTATTCAGTGTTTACAGCAATCTGGTAAATTATTAACTAACGCCCTACCGTACACGGAAGAAAAAAATGAATTACCTAACTGTTTAGTCGTTATTGATTAACATGTGAAATAATTCACCACTAATATTAATTGTTGAAATAGCCTGAGGTTATTTCAACAATTTATTTAAAACATCATTTTTATTATATAATTTTTAACGCTCTAATCGCTCTATATGTTTTAATAAATACTCTTCAATTTGAAATAATCGCATTATTGGCGATTTTAATTCTTTTGTTTCATTACGAGCATAAGATCTTAATTCAAATAAACATTTCAAATACTTTTGATTAACTATCGATTCAATCTCAACCCCAAACTCAGTTAATATTTGATCTTGAATGGTTTTAATATCTCTACGTTGATTATGTTTAGCATTCGATGATTGATCTTTTACAATAGGTGACCAAAGCATAAATCTTGCTTTGTGGTTTGGAAAACATTCTTCTACATATCTAATATTTTTAACAAATTTCTTATAGAATCGCTCAATATTATCTGGTTGGTTATTTTTAACATATTGCAAACCAGTGATTAAATGAGTTGCTACCTCACAAATGTAAACTTCTTTAGCCTTAATATTGATGCCCACAACATCAATCTCACCTTGAATATTAGGGGTATAAAGATTGTATTCAACAAAATCACAACCAAGAATATGTTTTAAATACTCACCAACTAACTCTTCTCCGGGATTCTGCATGTTTCTTCCTATGAATAATGCCAAAATACTATTTATAAAAAAGTTAATCACCTAACAATGATAAAATAAACACCCAACAACTATTGATGGCAATAATCGTAGATTTCATCGCAATACTTATTATTTTGATACATCAAAAACATAAAAAATAAGCTTAGACAGCCAAAAGATGATTAAGATAATTGGACACCCATATGTTGTAATTCATCAGCTATAAGTAACCTTGATGTTGCTGTAATCATCCACAATTGTAATGTAACGTTATAACGACCCTCTCATCTAACTTTACATGCATACATTTACATTTCTTTGATTGATTTATATCAACAAAAGCCTATTTTATGGTATTGCCCCACAGATACAGATAGAATGCCCTCTCAAAAATTACAAGAAAAGCATTGAGTGGGTTATTTCGCATGAGTAGAAAAATAGAATTATTGGCACCAGGTGGTGACGTAGAAGCAATTAAAGCGGCGATTGTTGCTGGTGCAAATGCCGTCTACTGTGGTTTAGATATGTTCAATGCCCGTAACCGCGCCTCTAATCTTTCATATGACGAGCTAAATGGCGTATTACGACTGGCACATGAGCACAACTGTGAAGTCTTCTTAACGCTCAATGTCGTGATATTAGAACACGAGGTTGTTAGCTTAGTACGGTTGCTAAATAAACTGGTTAACAGTGGCATTGATGGCATCATCGTACAAGATTTGGGTATCTTCAACATTGTTAAAAAGCATTTCCCATCATTACATATCCATGCATCTACTCAGTTAACAACCCACAATGAAGGTCAAATTTTATTCTTACACAAAATCGGCGCTACACGCGTTAACTTATCGCGTGAGCTCAATCTTGGAGAGATTAAAGCATTAACAACCGTCGCCCATGATCATGATGTATTAACCGAAGTCTTTGTCCATGGCGCATTATGTATCGCTTTCTCTGGTCAATGTTACTCAAGTTCAGTCAGTGTCGGTAACTCAGGTAACCGTGGTCGTTGTAGCCAAGCTTGCCGTGACGAATACGAAGTGACCGCTGAAGGTCATCGCTTCCCGCTTAACTTAAAAGATAATTCAGCCTACTTTGATTTACCTGAACTGGTCGATGCAGGGGTTGATTCATTAAAAGTCGAAGGCCGTATTAAAGGCGCCCACTATGTTTACACTGTGGTTGATACATGGCGCAAACAGATCAATAACTTTATTGAATCAGGTAAGTTATTAGCTGACGACAGCAATTTACATAAAGTCTTTAACCGTAGCTTCACTAACTCATTTTTACAGGGCGATCTCAACAAGAAAATGTTTACTGATAATCCGCGTGATAACAGTGTTAATTACGCGGTTGAAAAAAACAATGCCATTTCTGTTGTTCAAATCCATGATGTAAAGCAAGATCTTTATAATGAAAAAAATGCATTAGGTGCTGAACTAGCCGATAAGATTAAAGATCTAAGCATTGATAAAGTTGCTCTAACATTGGCTTTTACTGCCAAAGAAAACACCCCGCTAATACTTAATATCATGGCGGGTAACACCTCATTTGAAGTAAAAACTGATTCGTTATTACGTACAGCAGATGAAATTGCCATTACACCAGAAACGCTAGATAAACGCTTCCGTAGTTTTAATAATGCAACGTTTAATCTAGCGCCAATGAACTTTGACAACTTTGATGCTAACTTAACGGTGCCGTTTAAAGAAATTACGGATCTAAAAAACCAAGCAGCATTCTTATTAAATGGCTCTCGTGAGGTAATTAAGCATGTTGATGTACCCGCTTTACCTAAACACGATAAAGTATCATCAACACCTAAACTATCGTTACTGATTGCCAATGAAAAAGATTTACACCTTACTGATGTAACAGATGCTGATATCTACTTCAAACTCCCTGAAAGCTTGAAAAAGAACTGTCTTAAGCACATTACGTTATTACAAGAAAACCCTCGTTTGATTCCTTGGTTCCCAGCAGTATTAATTGGTAAAGATTATTTAGAATCAGTCAAAATCCTTGAGCAAGTGAAACCTAAGCGTATCGTAACTAACAATACGGGTATTGCTTATAAAGCTTATGAAATGGGTATCGAGTGGGTGGCAGGACCGTTCTTAAATACCACCAACTCACACGCTCTTCTTACGTTAAAAGAAGAATTAAACTGTGCTGGTGCCTTTATTTCTAACGAGATCAACCGTGGTCAAATCAGAAATATTACCCGTCCAGAAAACTTTAAGCTCTATTACAGCATTTATCATCCAATCCTGATGATGACCAGCCGTCAATGTTTCTTCCAACAAACCGTTGGCTGTAAGAAACCGGCCATTGAAGCTGGCTGTATGCTGAAATGCGAAAAAGCGACCACCATTACTAATGTAAAAGGTATTTCATTTGCGGTTGATAAACAAAAAGGTGGCTACCCAAGTATTTACAATCATGAGCAGTTCCTAAACTTTGATGCAGTGAATGATTTCTCGCATTTGTTTGACGAGTTCTTTATTGATTTAACCAACATCGGTGCAGGTTCTAAGCAAGAACAAGACAAAGTAGAACTAATCAAACACTTTGAAGCACTACTTGCTGGTAATGATGACGCTAAAGCTGAACTGGATAATTTAGTGCCTATATCAACCAATGCCCAATATGTTCAGGGTTTATAAGCGTTAGCGGTATGGCTTAGTCTCAACAACAAAATAAAATAATATTAGACAGCCTGCTATCTTAGGGGCTGTCTTTTGTTTATGTGCTTTATGCTGGACAGCCAAATATATTAGCTCTTAAATAGAGTCCCCCAAAAACAAACCATTCCACCAGCAATAAATTCTCAATTCTAAAAATTACAGCTTATTGTTTATAATTCATCACTAAATCGGTTCTGTTACCATATTTCAGGATCAAAAAAGCCCACAATCCTGACAGTTATTGCGGTATTTTCATCTGATAATAAGAAACTATATCTAATTAGGATGTAACTGGTGACTCGCTGACTTCCCTTTGCACCAATGCCCACCAACATGTTGTTTGAATGCACACATTCGGGACCATTTCCCGCTTACATTGGCATAATGCTCCATAAATTGTTCACTGTGTTCAAGCCAAGCATCTGCTGTTATTCCCATTTGCTGTAAAATCTTGGGTTGATTAGGTGCAATAAAGCCTTTTTTATCATTTCGAATACACCGACCAGTCCAGTCAATCAGTTCAAGGTAATCAGCAAAAGCAAAGTTTATCCCCGCTTTTTTTGCCTGATGTTCAGCACCAACAAAAGGTAATAATGTAAAATGATTAGTACTTGATGGCGTTTTCTTTGAACTGGAAGCTTTAGCATGATGGTATTCACGAATACGTTGTTGAATAGAGGTAAAATCAGACTGCTCTAATGAAGGTGTAATGCCAGCCCTAATTGGATTTAGATCAACGTACATCATGCAAGATAATAACGCTTGCTCGTCCAGTAGTGCCTGAGACTTAAATCGCCCTTCCCAAAACGCGCCTTTACATTGATCTTCTTTATTGGCTTTTCGTGCTATTTCTTCATTAAGACAGCGCATAAACCAACTAATACTGCCTAATCGTTGTTGCCATTCAGCCACTAAATTTGATAATGCTTGTTGTTTATCCGAGCCAATTTTACCCTCTTTTAAAAAATCGACCGCAATAGGATGACCATTAAATAACTGTAACCAGCGTGATATCACCGCTTCTGGCGTTAGCTTTTGCTGCTGTTCGGTGTCTATTTTAAGCACTAAATGATAATGGTTACTCATCACCGCATAAGCACAAACATCAATACAAAACACAGAGGCTAATTGTTTGATTTTATTTACTATCCAACCACGACGATGGTGATAGTTTTTGCCATTGTATGGGTCATCTCCACACAAATAAGCACGACGCACGCAGCGATTAATCACATGATAAAAGGGCGTGATTTGAGGTTCTATCAATTTTCGTCTTGAGATTGTCATTCGTTTCACCATAAGCAACTTGAAGCTTAACTGTAGTAGCTCATAGTTAATATGCAAAGTTATGGCTGTCCCCAAATAAAAGGCCACCGCGTCAACAACACAGTGGCTTTTCATAATTTGGAATTACTGTAAGTATGCTGGAATACCGTTGTTTTCAAATTTAGCTAGGATCTTGGTAATAAAATCACCGCCCTCATTATCAAAGTCTTTCATTCCAAACGGTAATACTTCATTTTTGGGTAACCACTGCGCCATCTTGGTTTTAATCGCTTGGTATTGTTTATCGGCGGCTAAATTATGATGTTCGTCAGCATCAACGCTACGATCATAAAGTTCTTCACCCCCATCACGATAACGAATATAAGTGTAACGCTGATCACGAATCGCATGGCATTGATAACCATAAGTGGTGACGACAGGAATTTTACGATCAAAGTTTGGGTTTCTAAGTAATGGCACCAGTGAAATACCTTCATTAGTGGCAACGTTCGGTAAACCACACATCTCAACCAAAGTTGGATAAATATCAAGCAAACTTACCGCTTGGCGACATATTTTACCTTGCTTCTGCCCTGCTTCGCTGATTAATAGCGGCACTCGCGTTGATTCTCCCCATAAGGTTTGCTTGCGATAATTCATGTGCTCACCAAAGTTCTGGCCGTGATCGCCCCAAAAGATGACGGTGGTGTTATTTGCATGTGGGCTAGCTTCTAGGGTATTAAGCAACTTACCCACTTGTGCATCAACAAAGGCAATACAGGCGAGATAGGCTTGAACTAACTCTTTACGCATCTTGTTTTTTTCAACCGCTGCCGCATCACCATTTGGAATGATCCCCAATGCTAACGCTTTACCGTATAATGGAACATCAGCCATTTCTTTGCTTATTGTGTCAGGCACAATCACATCATCAAGTGGGAATAAATCAAAATACTCTTTTGGGGCAGTGTAAGGTACATGTGGACGAATAAAGCCACACGCCATAAAAAACGGCTTATCATAGGTTTTCTTAAGCCGTTCAACCGTCCAATCAGCAAAATATTCATCAGGCATAACACCACCATTAGGAATATCCCGTCGTTCTAACGCACCACTGCACAAAGACATACCCGGTGTACCTGGACCGTAGTGTTCAGATTGAATAATTTGTCCCCCACCAACAGGGAATGGATAATATTTATGATCATCTTTACCGTATGAACCATAGCCGTAACCATTGGCAAAAATATGCGCATCACGAGGGCCGATAACATAGAGTGGCACTTCTTCATGCCACTGCTCTGCATGACGAAAATCCGCAGTACCATGATGAGATATTTTCCCTGATGCCATGGTGTAATAGCCGTTACTTTTAAAGTGCTGTGGTAAGACGGGAGAACTACCTAAAACAGACTCAGCAACAGGCGAAAACGGTTTGATACCTAGCTCTTTATTGGTGTATAGCCCTGTTGTCGTTGGGCTCATTCCCGTTAATAAAGCTGTACGCGAAGGTCCGCACACTGGCACTTGGCAATGAGCATTAGTAAACGCAGTTGAACGATGAAACAAACGATCAATATTAGGCGTTTTTGCTTGTGGATGCGCACCTAAAGCACCAATCCAATCATTAAGATCGTCAATGGCAATAAACAACACATTATTCTTTTTAGGCGCTATCGGTTGCCCCACCACTCCCATACTGGTTAATGCTGCGGCAGACACAGACATTGAAGCTGCATAATGGATAAATGAACGTCTAGTTACTTTCATGTATTTTCTTTAAATTAAAATCAAAAGTAAATGAAAGTATCTATGGTCTTTAAAAACAAACAATCATAAAATTTCAGAATCAAACGATCATCACAATTTTACTGGTAATCAATTTAATAACGGTATTTGATTCCTATTATGATTGCTTGTAACTCTCTAGTTTATAAAATCATAATTATTATTAAATATCTTCTGAGTACTCTTTTGATAACGTTGCACTAACTCAATAATATCATTAAATTGCACTGCATCATTAACGGTATAATTAACGGCTACCGTCTCTAATGGCATTGAAACTGACGCATAATGCTGAGTGTTATAAGTCACTACGGTTGATAAATGAAGAGTAATATTGGTATTAAAATACGCTGTTGATAACTGCATTTTTTCACCAGCAGAAAGCGTTTTATTTGCCTCATTTACATCATTATTGAGTTCGGTTGTGAGTTGTTTAACGATCGTTGTAATCGGTGCGGTTACCGTTAGCAGTGTTTCTTCATTACTCGTAATAACAACCGTCGACAATAAATGTTGAGAATATACCTGACCTAAATGTAGTGTTTTACCATTAACGTTAACCTCATGTTGAGGTTCTAACGTCATATACAGATCTCTTACACCAATCAGCCCAGCAAAAATCAGTACACTTACTGCAATAACACGTCTTTTTTTCATTTAATAACAATTTATTCGATCATAATCTTATTTCATCATAAATAGTTACCCTGTATTTTTTGTGATCTTTATCACGCTTGATTGGCCGTTTTTATTCATTCTTATATGTTAAGAATAGAAATATAGCCCTCTTTTATAAATCACATAAAAACCAATAACTTCAGCTAGATAACTCAATAATGAAAACATCAATTACTGTTCTGCTTTCTCCTCTCAATAAGCATCTTCAATTCATGTAGCCATTCGTCATTCTATTTTGTAAAACGAAGGATTGAAAAAGCCACCAATAGCCCCAAGGTTATTACCATCAAAGCAAATAATATTGCTGTATCTATTGGTTTTACTCAGTGGTTTATCTCACCCAGTAGCCACAAAAGGACAACACTTTGAACGACACAACATCAGCGACATCTCATGATAATAGCAACACTCAGGCTGTGAGCGCCCCTGTTGCTAAGAAAATCCCCCATGAGATGAGCATCCATAATGATACGCGTATTGATGATTACTATTGGATGCGAGATGACAGCCGCACAGATCCTGAGATCATCGCGCATCTAAATGCTGAAAATAGTTACACAGATGCAGTAATGGCACACACCACTGCATTACAGCAAACATTATTTGATGAGCTAAAAGGACGTATTGTTAAAGATGATAATACCGTCCCTGTAAAGCAAGGCAGTTATTACTATTCAAGTGAAGTCTCTGGCGATAATGAATACCCTATTTCAGTGCGCGCTACTGATTTTTCGGGCACAGATAAGCAAGTCTTACTCGATCTAAACCAACTCGCATCTGAGCATGATTACTATGATGTTTCCAGTGTCAGCATTAGCCTTAACGAAAACTTATTAGCTTATGGTGAAGACACGGTAAGCCGTCGTATTTACACCATTAAAATTAAAGATCTCACCACAGGTCAGTACCTTGCTGATGAAATTACAGGTACTAGCGGCTCTGTTGCTTGGCAAAATGATAACCAAGCGTTTTACTATATTCACAAAGACCCACAAACCTTATTAGGTTATCAGGTTTATCGTCACCGCTTAGGTACACCACAAGCTGATGATCAGTTAATTTTTGAAGAATACGATCAAACTTTTTATACCTCAATTGGTAAAAGTAAAGATAACTCATTAATTTATATCTGGCATTCAAGCACAGAAACCAGCGCCGTCTCTTTTATTGATGCTAACGATGCTAATGCGCAAGCAATCTCGTTCTTAGATCGTGAAGTTGGCTTGGAATACAGTATTTCTAAGCTTGATGACTGGTTCTATATTCACACTAACTATAAAGCGGTTAACTTTCGCTTAATGAAAGTAGCCACGACTGATATCGGCAATAAAGATCATTGGCAAGACGTGATCCCTGCGCAAGAAGGCGCAATGTTAGAAGATTACGAGATCTTTAATGATTATCTAGTATATCAGCAGCGTGAGAATGGCTTAACTCGCATTACTGTGCGTGATCTTCACACTCAACAGCAGCAACAATTACATTTCAACGATGAAGCATTCACACTTTATCTTTACGGTAATAAAGAGATTGATTCAGACAAATTACGTCTGTATTACTCAAGCATGACCACGCCAGGCACTCACTATGATTTCAATCTTAGTGATGGTAGCAATGTGGTGTTAAAGCAAGCACAAATCCTCGGTGATTTTGACGCGAATAATTACCGTTCTGAACGTATTATGATACCCGCTCGTGATAGTAAATCCGTTCCGGTATCACTGGTTTATCGTAAAGATTGCTTTAAAAAAGATGGCACTAACCCGTTGTATCAATATGGTTATGGATCATACGGCGCTATCATTGACCCAAGCTTTTCATCAACCCGTTTAAGCTTACTCGACCGCGGTTTTGTGTACGCGATTGCGCATATTCGTGGTTCTGAAATGTTGGGCCGTCCTTGGTATGAAGATGGTAAGAAACTTACCAAGCAAAACACCTTTAATGACTTTATTGATGTTACACAATCATTAGTAGAACAAGGTTATGGCGCAAAAGATAAGATCTTTGCCGTAGGTGGCTCTGCGGGTGGTTTGTTAATGGGTGCGATTATCAACCAAGCTCCTGAGCTATACTGTGGTGTTGCAGCTCACGTGCCGTTTGTTGATATTGTTACCACCATGCTTGATGAATCAATTCCATTGACAACCAACGAGTATGACGAGTGGGGAAATCCTAACCACAAAGAGTACTACGACTACATGTTGAGCTATTCACCCTACGATAACATTACCGCTCATGACTACCCTCACCTATTGGTGACAACGGGGTTACATGATTCGCAGGTGCAGTATTTCGAGCCAATGAAATGGGTTGCTAAGCTGCGTGATGTTAAAACGAACGATAACCGTCTGTTGTTTAAAGTAGATATGGAAGCAGGTCATGGTGGCGCATCAGGTCGCTTTAAGGCACTCCATGAAGATGCACTTGAATACGCGTTCTTTATTGATCTATTGGCTGAACAGAAATTAATCTAGCTGAACCGTGATAAGTTATCAACGCATAACATTATGCGTAATCATAAATATCAAGTAATAACATCAAACAATGGCGGCTTAATCAGTCACCATTGTTATTTTAAAAACTCAGAAACAACTTACGATAATTCATAATCTTCAAAGTGATCTACAAACTTCTGTAACCCAGCCAAATCCACAATAATAAGCTCAGAACCTTGTTTCTCAACTAATCCTTGCTGAATCAATGTCTTTAATGCGCGTCGATAAACACGGCTTGATGTACCAAACCGTTCAGCCTCTTTATCTGCTTTATTAAATCGACCAAGGGTCATCGAATTACGGGCGTGCTGAAGTAAATCAAATGCAATATTGTAAGTAATGGGATGTAATAAACGGTAGGTGTAAATATCAAGCGAGTCTTGGTAATCAAGTGCCAATGCAGACGCAAAAAACAAACTAAATTCAGGGCGTTCTAACAGTAATTTCTCTACTTTTTTCATATCAAGAATGTCAATTTCTATCGCTTCTTCAACAACAACAGACCATTGGCATAGTGTTTTAGTAAAGAACTCCATTTCACCAAAGACATTATAGTTACAGTCCATCTCTCCTAATTGAAAACGACGACCATTAACAGCACAAATATGCATCGACACTCGTCCAACAGGCACAATCATTAACTGAGTAATATCCTGGCCTTGCTGCATGATAGCATCGCCGATTTGGTAGCGTTTACTGCCGATTTGACACTTATATAGTGCTTGGCGAAAGCTCGCATAATGTTGAGTTAGGTAATCACTAAAACGGGTTGAGGAGGAAGGAGTCAATTGCATTGCGCATATCACTATTGTTTCATTTTAAATCAAGATAGCGGGTTTTTATGGTACTGAATAGGAAAATGTATAGTGCGCATTAAAATAGCCCAATTTATAAAAACCGGGCTATTAATTTGGTGATTAAATAGACTTAAACAACCTTAATAAGGGCATTCAGCGCAGTATGGGCAGCTAACTGTTCCCCTTTAATCATATCTTCAGCTTCATTAACATAAGCACTAATCCCTTCACTTACATTCTGCTGATAAAGCACCACGTTATTCAAAATTGCGGCTGTTTTTAGTTGACGTAAACGCCCCACCGTTAATAAGGCAGAAGTCTCCATATCAGCCCCTAATACGCCTTTTTTATGCCAATACTCACAAATATTATCTTCTTCATCGGTATAAAAACTATCGTGAGAACGTACAATGCCACTATGATAGTTAATATTCTGTTGCGATAAATCTGTTTTTAATAAGTGAACCAATTGATGATCAGCAATAGCCGGAAATTCACTTGGAATATATGCTTTAGAGCCACCTTCATCTCGCACTGCACCTTCGGCAACAATGAGTTCACCTAAACCAATATTTGATTGCAGTGCCCCTGCTGAGCCAACACGGATAATATATTCAGCGCCACAACGTTTGAGTTCTTCTATAGCAATAATCATTGATGGTGCGCCCATCCCCGTACTACACAATGTAACGGGTTTACCCTGATAGTCGCCATTAATAATACGGTACTCACGGTTTTCAGCAATTAACACACTATTTGTTAAAAAACGTTCCGCAATTCGATTTACTCTATCAGGCTCACCGCAGACTAAAATACTCGTGGCAATTTGACCGTGACTAATTAATAAATGAGGTTGTTGATTCATGCGATAACCTTCTTAGCTTGTGGTTTATTTCTGTTCGCAATTGCAATCCAGCAACGGGCACCATTTGCCGCAACAAAGAGTAGAATTGCATACTGAATAGACATTGCATACACGCCTTGTACTGCATATAAACCGACGCTGATGATATTAATAACTACCCACACAATCCAGTTTTCAACATACTTACGTGTCATTAGAATCTGCGCCACAATAGACAGTACCGTCATGGTAGCATCCCAAAATGGGAACGCGCCGGGTTGTAATGTTGGAGCCGCTAAATTAGCACCGAAAACATTCAATATATCTACAGCGAAATTAGCTAAAGCAAAAAACACGGGGTTGATATAAACCGTTAGTAACCCAATCGCAATTGCACTTAATGTCACGGTCATGACTAATTTTTGCTTACTTAACCACCGAACCTCTAAGTTATCTCCCTCGCTAGTTGGTCTTGTCCATGCGAACCAACCATAAATATTGGCAACAAAGAAGAATACTTGTAATAGCAACAACCCATACAATTGAATTTGAAAGAAAATAATACAAAACAAGGTGACATTAATAAGACCAAAAAAGAAATTTATGGTTTTTTCTTTACTGGCAAACCAAATACACAGCAGACCAAATACAGTACCAATTGCTTCAATCCATGACATTGCATAACCGTCACCGATTGGAAAATTAACAAGGGTGTTATTGATATCAAACCAAGAAAGAAAGTCCATCCGTTAATCCTTTTGTTCTTATTAATAATTTGAAGCAATTGTAAAAGGTATCTTTATCTAAGATGAGGACATTTGTCCCATTGCACGTGAGGGGGATCAACTTTTAAATAATTAGCACATCAGTTTCTAACTCAAAGACAAGATGATGTAATGACGTTAGGGTATTACCCAGATAAAGCAGTTCCGCGTTAGCTAGAAGTAACTAACGCGGACAATAAGGTGGAATTTAGCGTAATAAAACAATCAAGCCCAAATAGCAACCACGGCCATTAAAACAAAACCGATAACGACAAAAGTGAAATTCTTTAAATCACAGCATTTATCAACCATGGTTGACTGTTTTAAACCATGCAATGTACCAAGGTACAAAAATGTACCAGCAGCTAATGAATAAAAGATAGGCTCTAATAATGGATAGTTTTCGGTATAGTCTAAAATACCCGATCCTAACCCCACACCAAGCGGCAACATTATCGTAAATAGTGCAAACATAGTTAAAGATTGGCGCAACGACAAGCGGCTTTTACTTAATTGCACAGCCAGTGAAAAACTTGCTGCCCATTTATGCGCTAGAATAGCAATGAGGATCATAACCATCATTGTAATTGAACCACTTAATCCAAGCACCGTACCCGCAAGTAACGAATGAATAGATAGAATGACCATCGCTAAAATAGCGAATGCAGGACTGTTACTGTCGCCATGTTCATCTAAACGGCGACCTAAGTGTTCAAACCATAATAATAATAAGAACACGCTGCCAGCTAATACAAAGGCAATTGGATATTCAATACCATGATCTAAAAATGATTTAGAGGCATCACCCAGCATATGAATAAGACCTGCACCTAGAAAAACACCTGATGCTAAGGCTTCTGCTGCCGGAGATTCTAATGGTCGGGTCGTTTTAAATTTACGTAAAAACGGATACAATCCCGCAAGTACAGTAGTTATAAAAATCAGCACTACTGATAATATTTTAAATTCATCGAGATTCATGTTGTATTCCGCATCGTTAAACAGCCAACGTTATAGCACTTACCGTGTGACTCTGCGAACAATTTGAATGTAAAACATTAATTCCATATAGCAACAATATTAATTAATGCTCTTTTTTAAATAATAAAGAATAACTATCTCTTTTACATATAACCACGAATAAACTTGAAAAATATTATTAATCAATGAATTACATTAAAAATGAAATTAAGATTATTTTATTTATATAGCAAAAGTGCATAAAAAAAAGCCAAACAACCCTTTCTATTTAAAAATGAACTACGCTTACTGAGTCCAGATATATCATAAAATAGAGGTATTTATGGCAACTCAAAAAACAAAAGAATCAACGCATGAAACAATGAAACAATGAAACAATGAAACAATGAAACATCATTATACTGATAATGAAAAACACAAACATGATAAAGATCACCAACAATATCGTGAACATGAACCATCACATGGACATCATATCCATGGTGGTGTTGGTACCGCACATAAAGATACTCACCATCACCATTATACAACGCATCATCACCATCATTATTATGGTCCCGTTACTATCATTAATAGTGACGAAGAATAATTATTCTTCAGCAGACTAAAGCATACTAACAAATATATTAGTATGCTTTACTGTGATCAATTAGCTCTTCATAACATGATATTCATACTTTTTTCATTTATAATTGCCATCTTCATTACCTTTAAAAAGCTTTTCATTACATGAGACAATTTATTATTACAACCTTGTTTTGTTTATTATTAGTAGGATGTGTAACTGAAAGTGTGCGAGTTATTCCAACTAAAGTCAGCGTAAAAGCAGATATAGGATTTAACCCCTGTGGAAGTGACATTGAAGGCTATCATTTTGAACCCAATGGTATAATTTCAATTACTTGTACTAACGGCAATATTTATTCAGTCCGTAATAATACTGAATTAAATCAAATGAAAAATAAAGTTATTGAATGCCAACAAAAAGGTTTTAATGATTATAGTGAGTGTTTATCACATAAAAACGCAGCGAAAAAAAAGCATCAGCATCACAACAAGATAAACAACAAGATAAACAACAAGATAAACAACAAGATAAACAACAATAATTAGTCACCTTGATCACTAAATAGCCACAATTAGAAACAAGTAATATTTATTAATACTGAAAAAATTACAAATCAACCCACAACAAATGCATAAGCATCCATTTAAATACGTTTTATACCGTTTTTAAAAGCATAAAAAATCACATTCTGCCATTGATTATGATTTGTTCAGTTTTGGTTTCTGTTATTTAAATTCTGCTACTAACTTTCATACATCCTCTTGCTCTACTATCTCTATATAGAAACAAGGGGCTCTATTATGAAAAAACATCACTTAGCCTATTTAATACTTGCTACTTTATCTGCATCAAGTATGGCTGAAACGCCAACGGCTCAATCAAATAATGTCATTATTGGTAATGACGCCAATGTAAAAAACAGTACAACGTCTATTTCAGTTGGTCCTAATGCCAGTGCTCAAGGTAATTCAAGTGTTTCTGAAGGTTATCAAGCTATCGCTCAAGGTGATGCTGCGGTTGCAATAGGTGTTGCCGCAACGGCTGTAGGGGATCAATCTGCATCTTTTGGCTCAAACGCAAATACTCACGGTAATAGTTCATCTTCTTTTGGCTCAGGGGCTATTGTTAAAGGCATTCAAGCTGAAGCCTTTGGATCAACAGCACATGCGATTGGTAATGCAGCCGTTGCTTTTGGCTCTGGCGCCCAAGCTAATGGTAGCTATTCTACCGCATTAGGTACAAACGCTCGTTCATCAACCTCCAATATTGCTATTGGTAATTATGCCCATGCCACAGGTACTCGAGGTTCAATTGCAATAGGTAACCAATCACAATCAATTGATGGTCAAGTCTCCTTTGGTAATAATCAAATCCAACGTCGTTTAGAGCATGTAAATTCAGGTATCGCGAGTACTGATGCGGTGAATGTCAGTCAATTAAATAAAGGCATAAAAGCAACAGAAAATTATACTAATACAAAAGTAGCCTCAACACTAACCGAAGCAAAAACATATAGTCATCAACAAAGTGTCAACGCAGTACAACAAGCTAATACTTATACTGATAATAAAGCTGCAACAACACTCACCACTGCGAATAATTATAGCCAGCAACAAAGTGTTAATGCGGTAAAACAAGCCAATAGTTATACTAATGATAAATCTGCAACAACACTCACCACTGCAAATAAATACAGCCATCAGCAAAGTATCAACGCCGTACAACAAGCCAATACTTATACTAATAATAAATCAGCGGCTACGTTATCTGCCGCGAATGAATATACGGATCAAAAAGTCGACTTACTTTCCCACAGTATTGAAAAAGTACATAATCAAGCCAATGCGGGTATTGCAAGTGCAATGGCGATGACATCAATCCCAATGCGACAAGGTTATCACTATACTCTTGGTATGGGTGTCGCTAATTATGATAACCAATCGGCAATGGCTATTGGAGGAAAATTCGATGTCGGTCAGCACGGTATTGTCACTTTAGCCGCTTCTGATGATAGCCAACATGACGCAGGTATTGCTGCTGGGGTTGGATTTGGTTTTTAAACAAGACATTATTTATCCAATTGTGGACGCCACCAATAATGAAATAAACGACGACAAACTTGTTTAATGTCATTCAAAATTAAATACAGAGCAGGCACTAATAGTAAAGTAACTACTGTTGCAAATAAAATTCCAAATGCCAATGATGTTGCCATTGGAATCACTATTTGTGCCTGCAAGCTCGTTTCAAGTAAAATAGGCGCCAAGCCAAAGAAGGTGGTTAGTGACGTTAGTACAATGGCACGAAAACGACAGCACCCTGCATCAATAACGGCATCATAAAGAGAAGTACCTTGTTCCAAAGCACGGTTAATAAATACCACCAGCACTAAAGAATCATTCACCACTACACCAGACAATGCCAAAATACCAAACACACTCAGTAAATTAAGTGAAATATCCGCAAAATAGTGTCCAGCAATGGCACCAATAATACCAAAGGGGATCACTGACATAATGATCAACGGTTGGCTGTATGATCGCAATGGAATCGCCATTAATGCAAAAATAGCAACCAGTGCTAATACCGCATCACGCAGTAGGCTAACTTTCGTTTCAGACTCTTCTTTTGCTTGCCCATCAAGTTGAATGTTAACTGCTGGATATTGCTGACGTAATAACGGTAAATAATCTTTATTTATAATGGTATATATCTCAGATGGAGAAGCTTTACCTTTGTGAACATTTGCACTAACGACCAATGTTCGACGTTTATCTACCCGATTAATACTGTTTAATGCTGAAATAAAATCAATGGTTGCCACTTCAGAAAATGGCACCAACGTACCATTTGATAAAACCACTTTCATATTTTGTAAATAACCGACACTACGACGCTCATCAGCAGGATAACGTACCATCACTTTCACTTCTTCGTTATTGCGTAAAATACGTTGAACTTCAATACCATGAAAAGCATGTCGAACTTGATTGGTCAGATTCGCAACGGATAAACCTAATATTTTCCCAATTGACGTTAACTTAATATTAATCTCTTGCGTTGGCGCAGATAAATCATCTTCAACATTAAACACCCCTTGATAACGTTCAAGTTGCTGCTTTAATTTTGTAGCTGCTTGCAAAAGTTGCTGACTATTCTCACCTTGTAAACGGTATTGAATATCACTTTTCTGGCGGTCAATAGACGCTTCATAAGCAATAGTTTTGACGCCAACTAATGGTGGAATATGGTGTTTCCATTTATTTAAAATCTCAAAACTACTTATAGGTAAACTTTCGCTTTTTTCTAATTCAACTAACACAAACATATTGTTATTGTCTCGCATATTAACAAAGCTATGCTTCACGACATGCATGCCCTGCTGCTGATAAATTTCTTCATCAGTTGCATACAACGCCTGTTCTAATTGATTAATAACCTTAATATTATTTGCTTTTGAATTAGAATCATTCATTTCTACCAAGACTTGAATATAGTCAGAGGGTAATTTAGGAAAGAACACCCACCGTAATTGTCCACTGAACACTAACGCCAATGCTAAGCACAACACACCAACAAATGTCGCTAAGACACTATATCTATGCACGATGGCCAAACCAATAAAACGTCGATAATGAACATGAATAAACTTATTTACCGCCTGATTAAAGCGTTGTTTCATTCGCACAATAGGATTGTTCCAAGATCGTTGTTGTACTAAACGCGATCGGGCTAAGTGGGCGGGCAAAATTAATTTAGATTCAATCAGGGAAAAAGTTAAACATAAAATAACCACCCATCCAATGGCCTTAAAAAATTCAGTGCGAGGACTATCTGACAACAGCATTGGCACAAATGCAGCCATGGTCGTTAATACCCCAAAGGTTGCAGGAATAGCGACTCGCTTCGCCCCTTGAATAACATGATTAATTGTTTGCCCTTTTTGTTCTACTTCTGAATAAACACTTTCTCCAACAACAATTGCATCATCAACCACGATCCCAAGTACGAGAATAAACCCAAATAACGACAATAAGTTAATGGAGATATTAATCATCTCAAATGGCATAAATAATAACGTGCCAAGAAAACAAAAAGGTAACCCAAGTATTACCCAAAATGCTAATCTCACTTCAAGAAAAATAGCGAGAATAATAAACACCAATAATCCGCCATACACCATATTAGACAGCATCATATTAAGCCGCCCTTCAAGGTAATGTGACATATCAGCCCATTTATCAATATGAATACCCGCTGGTAATTGTGCCTTTTTATTCGTCACATAATCACTGATTTGCTGGGATATGAGCGTTGCGTCTTGATTAGGAAGATTTCGAATTTGTATCACCGCGGCACGTTGTTGATTAAATCGATTAAGTACTGATTTTTCGACAAAACCATCCGTTACAGTGGCAATATCAGACAGGCGTAATCGACTTCCATCCGCGTTCGTGCGTAAAACGATATTGGCAAATTGATCACCTTGATAAAGTTGTTCTGTGGTACGAACTAACACATCACCATCTTGGGCTTTAATTGCTCCGGCGGGTAAGTCCAATGAGCGTTGCTGTAATACCTGTGCTATTTGCTCAATGGTAACGCCATGATCGCGCAGTTGCTGTGCGGCTATTTCAATTGCTATTTCATCATTTCTTATTCCGCTTACCGTCACCGCTGTCGCACTGGTTTGCTGAATAATTTCATCTTTTACAACTTGAGCATAACGTTTAAGTTGGCGATCACTCAAATCACCATATATTGATAAAAACATCACATTACTCATAAATTCCGCCCGTTGAATCAAGGGCGGCTCCATTTGAGTAGGGAATGTCGTAATATTATTAACCCGCTGTTTTACCTCATCTAAAACTTTATTAAGATCAGCATCATTATCAAGCTCAACCGTAACAACCCCACTTCCTTGATTAGCGACAGCCGTCACCCGCTTAATATCAGCAAGGTCATCAATAGCTTGTTCAATTTTAACAATGATCCCTTGTTCTACATCGGCAGCGGCAGCCCCTGTATATTGAGTGGTTATGGTAATTTTATGAGTACCAAAGGCAGGAAATATCTCTTTATTAATAAGATTAACTGAAAATAAACCACCGATCATCACTAGCAGCATCAACAAATTAGCGGCGACATGATTACGCGTAAACCAAGCAATGATCCCTGATGATTCCATTCATTAGTCTCCGTTCTCAGTACCTTTAGAATGCGTCAGTGTAAGTGTTGCTTGTTCCGTCTTAGAGGGAGTATTTAAAATAGGGGTTACTTCTTTGCCATCTAAATGATTATCTGGCCACGTCAGTGACACTAACTCACCTTCTTCTAACCCACTGCTAATGTAGGCATAATCAAGATCAGTACGCGCAACCACGACTTTGCGCATTTGAGTTAAACCATTGCGATCAACCAATATCACATGATCATTTCTCACCACGTGACGTTGTAACTTAACGGCATTATTAATCGGCCTTGCTGCAACATTTGCGGTAACAAACGTCCCAAATTTTAAAACATCAGCACGTTGCGAACTTGGGTGTTGTAATTGATAAGGATCAAACACATCAACAATAAGATAAACCATTCGACTTTGTTGATCGATGATCCCTTCAGTACCAATAAAGTCAGCTTGCCAATGTTGATAAGGTTGGCCAAGGCGCTCTGAGGCTAATATAACGCGAGTATTGAGTGAGTTTGTGTCGAGGAATGAAAAAGCTTGTGGTGTCACAGGAAGGCGGATTCTAGCGACATCTGTACCAAATATGCGCCCAAGTTGCTCGCCAACATTGACATGAGTGCCAATATTAACCGCTTTCTCTGTAATTAAACCATCAAAGGGCGCAATAATAGTTGTACGAGCAACGTTACGTTGGGCACGTGCTAATGCTGCTTGTGCAAATTTAACATTCGCTTGTTCTTGTTTTCGTTGTGGAATGCGTAATCCTAACGCTGATTGCTTAGCGACAGCGACATGACGTAAATTCTTTTTTGCTACGATCCCATGGGCGATTTCTTGTTCAAGTTTCGCTTTTGCTTGGGCTAACGTTGCCTGTGCCTGAGCAAGATCAGCATGGTAATCATCATCGTCTAAATACGCTAACACTTGCCCTTTTCGTACAAATTGTCCAACCGCAAAAGCAGGATCTAAACGGTTAACAATGCCACTTACTTGCGCAACTAACTCTGCTTGATGCTTAGGTTTAACCATTCCATAAGAGTTAATATTAAAACGCAATTGCTGCTTTTTTACTTGCATCACATCAAGTACTGGCACAATCTTTTCAATCATTTTCTGCTGAGGTTGAGGCCTATTTAATAATAACCCTGCCGACACCCCTGCAAACAGTAATAAAATCACTACCGGTAAATAGCGTCTTATAATGACACCCATGCTATCCAATCCCTTACTAGCAAACCAAAACACACTATTGCTTTAATTTGAGTGTAGAGCATCTATGCATCGCGTGTTGTTTAGATGTGCAATTAAGTGATCAATGCAGAATAACACCGACAGTGATAAATAAAGAAAAGCACCTAAACCTTAAACTAAGACCGAAAGCTTATAATAAATAACACTAACGTTTAAGCAACTGGCCAATAGTCGGCAATTTATTACCGTAAATTTTATGCAATAACACCATACATAACTCCCCACACGCGATAGCATCAAACAAGGCATCATGGGCTTGATACTCAGGTAAGCCTAATTTATGCCGCGCACTGCCTAAACGCGCATCTTGGTGTGAGATTTGATTATTATATAAAGATTGATACAGCGGTAACGTGTCTAGCCACAATAGTGGGCAATCATTCAATTGATATTTATGCTGTAGATACGCACTGATAAAGCCTTGTTCCATAAAACAACCGTGAGCAATACCTATTTTTCCAGTCAAAGCCACCAGTAATCGCATCATCACCTTATCAAGTGGCTGTCCTTGTAATAATTGCGCATGATCAATATGATTGATCACCACACTATCAGGTTTAATTGTTGCACTTGAATTAATTAATTCACTGACACTGGTGCTCAGATCAATCGCATTACTCTGCATAGCAACATAGCCTACCGATAAAATGTCATCTTGCTGAGCATCAAAGCCCGTAGTTTCAAAATCAATCGCTAACAATGGCCATTGGTTTATCACTGTCGATGGTTGCGGTAATGGTGCGCGAAACAATGCTTGAATAAAATCAGGCAAGTCAGGCCGCTGTTGTAACAGCGTTATTCGTCGCTGTTCCAAATCACCTAACGGGTTTCCCAATAAGCGCTGCCACCATAAACACCACTGAGATCGGCTAAAAATATGATTATTCTTCATGCTTAACAAAACTTCATTTTGATGACTTCTTGATAGCTGGTAATCAACTTAAACGTTTCCCGTAGATGTGTGCGTTCAAAACTGTTAAATGCATTCGGGTTAATATGATTATTAGGTATTTTACCTTGTTGTAATGCTTGCAGTTGATGGCTATAACGAATCTGACTAATAAATTGAAATGCTGCTAATAAATCCTTGAACGTCGCCTTATTTATGACATTGTGTTCAAACAATGCCTGTAATCTTTCTTCGGTATTGGTTTTATAAACGACACTTTTCTCTACGCTGTATAATTGGGATAACAACTGTAAATATTGCACACGCACTAAATTCACAATAATACTTAATGCGGCATCTTTAATATCAAGTGTATTGGCATTTTCGCCTTCTTTTACTAATACCCAATTTCTAAAAATACTCAGCGGGGTTTTCTGTACTAGTGCATTACGAGCCAAGGCTGAGATTAAACGTGCATTACGAACCAATTGTTTACACATACACGCCTGTAACTCATCAACCAACTGTTGCTTGCCTGTGATATAGCGCATATCAAGAAAGACACTCATTTCTAGTAATAAATCATATTCAGGGTTTACTGCCCATTTTTGATAATGCGCTTTCCATACCGCGAGAGGTTGACACCATTTATGCGTCACGGCCATGAACCGACCACTGCAAAGCTCATACCCACACAACGCCATTCCCTTACTGACATACATCGCTAAATGATGGAAATAGGCTTTATCTGCATCAGTCGCGTCGTTTGCTAAAATCAACGCATTATCTTGATCAGACAACATATGAACTTCATTACGGGCGTGAGAACCGGCAACTACCCAACAGTATTCACAAGGCGCGGCCCCTAAATATGCCTCAGCCATCATCACTAACCGACGATTATAAGCATCCATGATCATTGCCATAACCTGACCAATAACACTGACAGTCACTTTCGCTTCAACCAAGGCTTCAAAAATAGCCTGTCGCTCAATAGTAAGCTTCGCTAGTTGATCAAGACGTTCAATTTTATTAATTTTATCGATTAAAAAGATCGCTTGAATACGGTGGTTTTGAACTAAATCAGAAGGGGTAATTAATCCGATTGGAACGCCATTATCTAACACTGGAATATTCTTTATACCGTGTTGCATCATCAGCGATGCCGCCGTGATCACCAAATCGTCGCGTTTAACACTGTAAGGCGTCTGCGTCATAACAGTAGCAATGTTCTCGCTAATAGCGATACCGTCAGCAACGACGCGCTTCGTCATGTCTTTATCTGTAATCAAGCCAATAAATTTATTATTCTGCATAATAAAAGCACAAGATGAATTCGTGCCCACATGCATCGCTTTAGCAACCGCTTGAATAGTTTGAGTACTTTCAACCAAAACAATATGAGGATTAAGCACGTCCATGATAGGTTTAAAAAACAACCCTTTTTCATGTTGTGACCACACAACATTTAATCCACTGCGAAGGCGACTTTGTGCGTGTGAAGCAAAATGCGCTAAAGCATTCGGTTGATCATTTAATTTGGCTAATAATGCATTAATAGACAAACAATAAATTAGCGCATCTTCAATAACAGTAATGGTATAAGGATCACTAGCGGTATTGGTCTCTTGCTGAGTTAATCGAGAAAATCCAAAAAAATCTTCCGCTGCTAATTTTGCTCGTAACGTACCATCAAGATTGCGTTGTTCAACAGCACCCATTCGCAATAAATACAGTTGATCACTTTCTTGTAAATCAATCACCTCTCCTTTACCAAAATAACGAATGGTGATCATTCCCGCGACATCACGTAATGTTTTAGGGTTTAGCTTATCAAACGGATCAACCGTCCCCATAAACTCAATAATATTAGGAATCAAGGTTTCAGACATATCAATAATTACTCGTGTCATTTAACTGTTATTTTGTAATCGTTACCATCGATAACAAAATAAGTGTCGTATCCATTAATGATATTAAAAAGATAGCGAAACTAATGATTCGCTATCTTTATTTAACATGATGCTAATGTTATTACCAGAACACAGAATAAAGCACAGCAAGAATAATTAAAATGGCATAAGCACCAAGATTAAACATCTTATCGGTTTTAAACATATCAGGATCTAAATCAATCGCTTTATCGTCTAATGCTGATGTTGCACTACCCAAACTTACCAGTACTATCACCGCCATAGTAAACAATAAGGTATACATCATCTGATCAAGGAATGGCATATTCAAAGGCATAAACTTCAAGAATAAAGCAAATGGAATCGATAATAACACCCCAACAATTGCTCCTTTGCTGTTCGTTTTATGCCAGAATAAACCTAATAAGAAAACCGCTAAGATACCAGGGCTAACTAAACCAGTGTATTCCTGAATATACTGAAACGCTTGTCCGATACCACCTAGCATTGGGGCAACAATACATGCAATAACCAAGGCAACAATTGCGCTACCACGGCCAACATTCACTAACTGGCTATCACTCGAATTAGGTGAAATATATTCTTTATAAATATCCATCGTAAAAATGGTTGCGGTTGAGTTCAGCATTGACGCAAGTGATGACACTATCGCTGCGGCAAGCGCGGCAAAAACCATGCCTTTTAGACCAATCGGTAAAAATTGCGTCAACCATGGATAAGCTTTATCTGCATGTGCAAAACTAGGGATATTAGTTTGACCAATATCACCTAAACCGGCAAGTAAAGTACTGTCATGGGTAATCACGTAAGCTGCAATACCAGGAATAACAACCAAGAAAGGCACAATCAATTTCAAAAATGCTGCAAAAACAATACCTTTTTGAGCTTCACCAATTGATTTTGCCGCTAAAGTACGCTGAATAATATATTGGTTAAACCCCCAGTAATAAAGGTTCGCAACCCATAAACCACCAATTAATACCGCGATTCCAGGTAAATTCATGTATTGTGGGTTATCTTGATCAAGGATCATTGTAAAGTGTTCAGGTGCTGCTGCAGCCATACGAGATAAACCACCAAATAATCCATCAGCGCCACCAATATACAATACCGCCATCACTGTTGTAATTAAGCCACCGACAATAAGGAAGAACACTTGAATAACATCAGTCCATACGACTGCGGATAAACCACCATAAATTGAGTAAACCAATGCAAAAAGGGCCAATCCTAAAATAGAGTAAATCAGAGGGATACCAAGAATAGTTTGTAGTGCTAAACCACCCAAATATAATACAGAGGTTAAGTTAACAAACACATACAGTGCAATCCAGAACACCGCTAAAATAGTCTTCAAGTTTTTATTAAAGCGTTGCTCAACAAATTCAGGAATGGTGTAAATACCTTTATTAATAAAGACGGGTAAAAAATATTTACCGACAATAATTAAGGTTAATGCCGCCATCCATTCATAGGAAGCAATAGCTAATCCAATCGAGTAGCCAGAGCCTGACATTCCGATAAATTGTTCAGCTGAAATATTTGCGGCAATCAGTGATGAACCCACCGCCCACCATGGCAAAGATTTACCCGCTAAAAAATAATCTTCGGTGGTTTTTGTGTGTCCTTTTTTATTACGAGAAACAAATAACCCGACCCCGATAATAATTAAAACATATATAACAAAAACTGCTATATCTATGCTCGATAACCCTAAGTAAGACGACATTATGTAACTCCATGATAAATACTGTAACCAATTGTAAACGTTATCACGCGTTAAATAATGCGAACGATCACAATTTTGATCACGTCTATTTACCGATAATAGATAGTGTGTCGTAGTTCTCAGTCACCATTAAAAACCGATATTCCTTCTATTTAATAGCCCACAATGTGATAAGCAAAACAGAAAATTAACGCCATTTCATTTAAGTGAATTATTGCTTGATGAGGTCTTGAAAATACAAATTTTTGCCCTTATGTATATAAAGATAACAACAAAAATACGGTTAAATGACGTTAGATTATCAATGAATAACCTATGGTAATAAAACAGAGTACAATTTTTTAGTGTTGATAGTTTTTTAAAATCAGCAAGTTAGTATAAATTACAATAAAACATTAGAAAAACTAATTAAAAACTGTTGACGGAAACCCTCCGGAAGCATATATTAATTACACGAACTGCCAAATGGAGTTCAAACCGCTATTAAGATTCGCCTTATTAGGGAATGCCTTATTAGCACTTATATATCGAATCAAGATCCTATAACGGACTGGTTCACTTAGTTTGCTGTTAAGTCGCCTTGTCGATAACGACATACTTAACAAACAACTAAGACTATTGCTTATTATTGAGGATAGTTTTTATGCGTAATGTAGATTTCACTCCCCTATACCGCCATGCTATTGGTTTTGATCGCTTGTTTAACCTTGTTGAAGCAAGCAACACTAAAACCCAAGCTGCGGGATACCCTCCGTACAATATCGAACAAACGGATGAGAACAACTACCGTATTACTATGGCAGTTGCTGGTTTCTCTGAAGAGCGTTTAGATCTTACTCAAAACGAGAATATGCTTGTTGTGACTGGTACTCGTGCACCAGAAGAAGACAAGAACTTTATTTACCAGGGTATTGCTGAACGTAACTTTGAACGTAAATTCCAACTTGCTGATTATGTAAGTGTTGTTGGTGCTAATCTTGAAAATGGTCTACTACATATTGATCTTTTCCGTGAAGTACCAGAAGCAATGCAACCACGTAAAATTGCAATTGGTCAATCAGCATCAGTAGCACCAACTGCCGAGTAAGCCTCATCAGTTGTAAGTGCTCCTCTCGTAATAATAACGTTGAGCTATTGGCTTTATTCATCATGCATTATTAATGCAGGTCGCTAATAGCTCCGTAAATATTCACCCTATTATGGGTAACTTAAAAATTTAGCTGAATTGATTATTGTTATTCCCAAGGATCACATGAACCATTTTCATGGACCTTAACGGCATACTTATAACTCGCCGTTCGAATAAGAAAAACTAATCAATGCAGCGCACAAAGGAATTATAAATATGAGTAAGATTATCGGTATTGACTTAGGTACAACTAACTCTTGTGTTGCTGTTTTAGATGGCGATACTGCACGTGTTATTGAAAATGCGGAAGGCGAACGTACCACCGCATCAATCATTGCCTACACTGATGGTGAAACCTTAGTCGGCCAACCCGCAAAACGTCAGGCAGTAACTAACCCTGAAAATACGTTATTTGCGATTAAACGTTTAATCGGTCGTCGTTTTGAAGATGACGAGATTCAACGTGATCTTGATATTATGCCTTACAAAATTGTAAAAGCAGATAATGGCGACGCATGGGTTGAAGCGAAAGGCCAAAAGATGGCGGCACCACAAGTTTCTGCTGAAATTTTGAAAAAAATGAAAAAGACAGCAGAAGAATACTTAGGTGAAAAAGTAACAGGTGCTGTCATTACCGTTCCGGCTTACTTTAACGATGCTCAACGTCAAGCAACAAAAGATGCAGGCCGTATTGCAGGTCTCGATGTAAAGCGTATTATCAATGAACCAACAGCGGCAGCATTAGCTTATGGTCTTGATAAAAAAGCCGGTGACAGTGTTATTGCTGTTTACGACTTAGGTGGTGGTACGTTTGATATTTCTATTATTGAAATTGATAACGTTGATGGCGAGCAAACGTTTGAAGTATTAGCAACCAATGGTGATACTCATCTTGGTGGTGAAGACTTTGATACCCGCTTAATTAACTACCTTGTAAGCGAATTTAAGAAAGACCAAGGTATCGATCTTAAAAATGATCCACTCGCAATGCAGCGTGTAAAAGAAGCGGCGGAAAAAGCGAAGATTGAATTATCATCAGCACAACAAACAGATGTTAATCTACCTTACGTCACAGCCGATGCAACAGGTCCTAAACACTTGAATGTTAAGATCACACGTGCAAAATTGGAATCACTGGTTGAAGACCTAGTACAAGGTACACTAGACCCTGTAAAATCAGCATTAAAAGACGCAAACTTAAATATAAGTGACATTACTGATGTGATTTTAGTGGGTGGTCAAACGCGGATGCCATTGGTACAAAAAGTTGTTACTGACTTCTTTGGTAAAGAGCCGCGTAAAGACGTTAACCCAGATGAGGCTGTTGCTATGGGCGCAGCCATTCAGGCTGGTGTATTAGCAGGTGATGTTAAAGATGTGCTATTGCTTGATGTAACACCACTATCCTTTGGTATTGAAACCATGGGTGGTGTGATGACAACCTTGATCGATAAGAACACCACAATTCCGACAAAAGCGAATCAAGTGTTCTCGACTGCTGAAGATAATCAAAATGCAGTAACGATCCACGTCCTTCAAGGCGAGCGTAAACAAGCGGTACATAATAAATCATTAGGGCAGTTTAACCTTGAAGGTATTCAAGCTGCACCACGCGGCATGCCACAAATTGATGTGACATTTGATTTAGATGCGGATGGTATTTTAAACGTATCAGCCACAGACAAAGCAACAGGTAAAGCACAAAAGATCACGATTCAAGCATCTGGTGGTTTAACCGACGCTGAAATTGAAAAGATGGTACAAGAAGCAGAAGCAAACAAAGACGCAGACAAACAGTTTGAAGAGTTAGTAACTGCACGTAACCAAGCGGATCAATTGATTCACAGCACACGTAAGCAGATGACTGAAGCGGGAGATAGCTTCCCTGAAGCAGAAAAAACCAACATTGAAGCAGCTATCACT
The DNA here is from genome assembly GCF_003025475.1 of Photobacterium sp. NCIMB 13483. NCBI lineage: Bacteria > Pseudomonadati > Pseudomonadota > Gammaproteobacteria > Vibrionales > Vibrionaceae > Photobacterium > Photobacterium sp. NCIMB 13483. The sequence continues at coordinate 77,223 of NZ_PYLV01000010.1, read as the reverse complement.
GCACTTGAAGCCGTGAAATCTAGCGATGATAAAGCAGCGATAAATACACAAACTCAAGCGTTAATGACAGCAGCACAAAAAATAATGGAACATGCTCAGGCTCAAACCCAAGCAAATCCTCAAGGACAATCTGACGCTAACCAACAAAATGCGAAAGATGATGACGTTGTAGATGCTGAGTTTGAAGAAATGAAGTAAATGTTAATGTTGCGACATCGATAAGTTGCTAAATCAATAATCGACAGCACATAGCAAAAACTTCACAAAAACTATGGGCGTAGAGATCTTTATCTCTCGCCCTTTTCGACGATTACAATAAAGAGAATCCTATTAGGCTAACTATCTGTGCCTTTTTAGATCATTAACTGTTTAAGTATGATGCTGTTTTTCGTTATCATATGTGTTAACTACATGATTTAGAATGTTCCAGATAGTTGTCCCGATAGGGATAAGAGGTGTTACCAATGTCAAAACGCGATTTTTATGAAGTTCTTGGTGTCGCCAAAACTGCATCTGAAAAAGAAATTAAAAAAGCTTATAAAAAGCTAGCAATGAAGTTCCACCCAGATAAAAACCCGGATGATCCAACCGCTGCTGATAAATTCAAAGAAGTAAAAGCCGCTTATGAGATTCTAATGGATAAAGAAAAACGTACTGCTTACGATCAATTTGGTCATAATGCGTTTGAAAATCCAGGGATGGGCGGTGGTCAACGTGGTGGCCATCAAGGCTTTGGTCAACAAGGTGGTTACAGCGACTTTGAAGACATGTTTGGCGGTGCTTTCGGTGACATGTTCTCCAATGCACGTGGTGGTCGAGGCGGCTTCGGTGGTCGTCATTCAACTCGCCCGCAAAAAGGTGAAGATCTTCAATACACCATGGAAATCGATCTTGAAGATGCTATCAGTGGTGCATCACGTGTTATCGATCTTCCTGTATTTGAAGGTAGCGTTCAAACCAATAAAAAACTGAACATCAAAATACCAGCGGGTATCGAGGAAGGCGGCCGTATTCGATTAAGTGGCAAAGGTCACCCTGGTATTAACGGAGGCCCTCAGGGTGATGTTTATATTCAGATGAATATTCGCCCTCACCCACGCTACACTCGCGAAGGTAATAACTTACTTTGTAAAGCAACCACTGATTTTGTTACCGCAGCCTTAGGCGGTAAAGTGGAAGTCAATACATTAGGTGGCGCAATCAGTTTGAAAATACCTGAAGGCACACAAACTGGCCGTAAGTTCCGCCTAAAAGGTAAAGGTGTTACTGATCGTAAGGGCAATACGGGTGATTTAATCGTTCAACTCATCATTGAAACACCACTCAACCTTAGTGATCGTCAAAAAGAATTACTGAATGAGTTTGCAGCAGCTTAACCTAAATTAGGTGACGCTCTGTCTATAATAAAGCCAATATCAGCGAATATTTTTATTCCTTGCTATTGGCTTTTTTGCATTCAATTTAGATTAAAAATAGGAAGACTCTATGCTGAAAAAAATAATTACTACCAGCTTATTAGTGATTACGGGCATCAGCTTTACCACTTCTTGTGTATTTGCCGCTAACATCACCGACATTAATAACGCGGTGGAGAATAGTCGTCATTTACTTGAAGGCGAAACATTTACCTTAGATCAACCTTGCCGATTCTTTAATGATTACAGTTATAAACTTTACCATTGCCAAGCGATGATTGCCCCGCTGGCACTGGTCAACGACAAAACATTAGCGGCAACAAAAGAAACAGATAACCTATTACACCGTCAAATTTCATTTGTACGCAAAGAAGGTGGATTTGCGATATTTAGATTACTGCCACTTACGACGCATCCAGTAGTAGAAGAAAATAATGACGAGAGTAGCTATACACCACCTGCAGCGGCAAAAAAGCAGTTATCTTTTTTAGGTTTTAAAGGTGAACACAAAGAAAAAAAATGAGCGAATTATCGCTCATTTAAAATACGCAGCCTATTATTTGCTGCGTATTTTATGGTGGTTTAAAACATAGGATCAGAAGATTGTTTAATCTTTATTCTGCATTTGCTTTTTAAGGCGTGCTAAGTTGATTGGGTTTGAGCGAACAGTAAAAGTAATATGCTCATACTCATACTCTTCTTTGGTCACACTCATGCTTGAACGAATTTCACCAATAATTCCATTGGCAGTGTATGGCACGATGATCTCATCTTCAACCATCTCATTCTGTGCAATATTAACGATATATTGATGTAATTTAGTAATATCAGCCGGATTACGGGTTGATGTCATCACAGCATCAGGGAACTCAACCATCAATGCCTGTTGTTGTTCCTCACTCAATTGGTCTGATTTATTTAACACCAATTGCTTAGGAATATCATCCACACCTACTTCGTGTAGCACTTCATGTACAACATCAAGTTGTGAACGGAAAGAAGGATCAGAAGCATCAACCACATATAACAATAATGAAGCATCATGCGCTTCTGCCAATGTTGAATGAAATGACGCGACTAAATCATGCGGAAGCTTTTTAATAAAGCCAACCGTATCAGAGACTAGAATTCGTGGTTGAGTTATAGGTTGTAATGCACGCACGGTAGTATCAAGGGTAGCAAACAATTTGTTTTCAACTAGTACTTCACTGCCTGTTAGTGCACGCATCATTGATGACTTACCGGCATTGGTATAACCCACTAACGCGACACAGAACAATTCTGAGCGTTGAGCACGACGACCTTTAAGCTCATCTTGCACACTAGCAAGTTCGCGTCGTAGTTCTGCTAATTGGTCACGAATTTTACGACGATCAAGTTCAAGTGTGGTTTCACCTGCACCCTTACCCATTTGACGTTCTTTATTACCACTGGTTGACTCACGTAAACGCGGCGCTAAATAGTTAAGGCGTGCAATTTCAACTTGTAGTCGTGCAGTACGAGTACGCGCATGACGACTAAAAATTTCAATGATAATACCGGTACGATCAAATACCTCGACACCCAGTTGATTTTCAACATTGCGCAATTGTGATGGACTTAAATCACAATCAAATACCACTACATCAGCACTGCCAAAGGGTAAATCTTCAGACGGTAGTTCGCTAAAAAGCATCTCATCGACAATGTCATCATCATCGTCAAAATCATCCACAAAACCTTGGTTACCTGTAAGATGTGCTATTTCGGCCATCTTGCCAGAACCTAATACATTCATACGTTGAGTTGAACTGAGTTTTTGGGATTGCGTTCCAACAACTTTAAAACCAAGCGTAGTAACAAGACGAGCTAATTCAGCCAGTGATGCTTTGGCTTCATCACCTTTAAACTGCGGTGTTTGGATTGAAATAAGTAAAGCACGATTTTGTGAGGCTTTTGCTGTTAATTGCATAATTTTCTATACGTGCACATACGTACACCCTATTTTTATATTTGTTTCATCCTACGCTGTTATCAATCAGCTTTATATAAAAATAGACTGTCGTTTAGGTTATCACTTAACCATCTTCACCTTTTTTCCCTCTTTTCGAAGATAACGCTGAGTATTAACGGTTAATATTGCTGTTAATTGTGCTATCGATATTTGGTGGTGCTTAGCCAAAGCCGCGATCACAGCAACCACCATACTCGGGTCACCAACCTCTCCGTTATATTTACATGGCGCATCAGATTCAACTAACATCATCGATAGCGGTATATTCTGCACAAATTGCCAATAATGATCATCGACAAAAATCCACGGACTCACTGAAATAAAATGTCCTTGTTGCTGTAACAGGGCTAATTGTGTCGCAGTACCTTCGTACCAATGAAATAAAGCGCCTTCAACATCATATTGCTGCAATATAGGAAGTGCTAGCGCAATGTCATCTTCCACCACATGCAAATTAACCGGCAGGTCATAGTCCGCAGCTATAGCAACAAACCGAGCCATTAGTTGTGCACCTTGCTGTTTTATATGCCGCTTTTCGGTTGCTGTTTTATCATCAAGATAAAAGAACGGTATACCAATCTCACCAATACCGCTCAACAAAGTATGATGCTGATGGATCAACGCAATCACTGCTTCTATCATCATTTCATCAGGTGTAACTTCAGGGTGTATACCTAAAAACAATTCAATCGAATTAGGATATTGTCGCTTTAATTTCAATAGTTGCTGAGCGCTATTAAGTGTCATTGATACCGCTCCTATTTTATTACCCGCCGCAATAAAAGAAACTATATTTTCAGGTGCAACCGATTCTAAATGGCAATGAATATCTGTGATCATAATAATTAATAATATCCTAGCGTTATTCAAAAAAATAAAAATTTTAGTCATTATATATTACTAAAATTTAATTCTAAAAATATAATAAAAACCATTCACAACAAATATTTACTTCTATTAAACCATAAGATAAATAAATAACAAGCCATTGTTAAATAAAGAATTAATAGCATTAACCTTCATCTGATATAAAATTTAATATATACTATTTGTTAAAAATAAGTTACACAAAACTATAGTTTATTTTAAATTACTTTTATGGATATAAGCAATGAAAATAATGAATAAGAAATTATTAATTAATATTATAAATATCAGTTTAGCTAGCTTTTCAGTTAATGCATTAAGCCTTGAAGCTAGCAGCAATTATTATCAAGATTATGACGGAGTTTTTATTGGGTATACTACAGATCCTTACTTTTTTCCAACATGGACAGAGGTAGGTGATCGTGCTCAAATTTCTAGAGATGATTGGAATGGTTTTATAAATACAAAAGGCCAGATAATGACTTTCAGAAACTATTTAGACGTAGATCACACTACAAATGACTTTTATTACCAAACTTCAGATTGTACTGGTACTCGATATGTAAAATTAAAGCTCTATCATTATTATCACGAAGATCCGTTTGAGACTGAAATATTAAAAGAGTCACCAACAACAAAAAAAATAACCCAATATACTGTCACACATGAACCCTTTAGTATGGATAATGTGGGTGATGATATGTTTGGTGATAAAGGTGTATCTCAATCAAAAATCGATGAAAATGGAAAATTTATTTGTACTAAAACCCACCAACAAGAACTTAGAGATCAGTGGGATTGGGCAATAAATTTGGTAGAAAATGGGCCAGCAGAAGAACTAGAAGCGAATCGCGAGAAAGTTGATTATATAATTGACACAATCCCTGAAGAAGCAATGAATAATCGTTTAGTCTTAGGAAAAGTTAGTGACGATGGTATCGATATGACTAACCGCTACCCTTGGATGGGATTTGATATCGAAGAAAATCATAATGTTATAGGTTATATAAAAGCCGCTCGTTTTGGCCATGGTATTGAACTGATTCTCGGAGAGACACCGCCACCAGTGCCACCTGAAGAGTTATCATTCCCACGTACATCTCATAATGTTACAGCTCACGTTCGTTATACTGGCGATCTTAGTTATGTTAACATTACCCAAGGTCCTGATATTTTTGTATCGCAAATAACAGTAAATAAAGAATCAACAGGCGTCTATGATATTTCATTCCCTGAAAATTACTTATCGAAAAAAAGTAGTGTAAATACTTTCCAAGTATTATGTTCTGTTAATAGCGGTGCCGATATTTATGCAGCAAACACTACCATCGGTTGTCATAAACTAAATAATAATAATATTATTCGTGTAACCACGAACTATAAAGGAAAACCTTTTGATAGTGATTTTTCATTAAATCTTCAACGTTAATATAAAAATAAAACCTCTTACTATTATATTTAGATAAATAAAGTAAGAGGTTTTAAAGATAGTAAATCTTCAATTTTCTTATATTTATTACAACTAAACATCTTCATTATAGACAGGCAATAAAGTAATTAATAACCCATTACCCCCACATAAGTATTCGCCTTAATTATTATTCTAAAGCATTTGATAACTAAAAATAGTCACACTGTTAATATAAAGAAAGATAATGAGAGTAAAATACAACCACTACGTCAATATATTGACATATAATAATTATGCGTACCGATGCTCATTAAATGACTATAACACTTTATTTTTAACAGCCTATAAGAATACACATAATGAAGAAAAAAAATAAACAGATACTAATGACTATTATAAATATCAGCTTAGCAAGCTTTTCACTTCATGCATTAAGTGCAGAAAATAGTAATTATTATCAAGACCATAATGGCCATTTTATTGGCTATACATCAGATGTTGATGCTTTTCCATATATAGATTATGATAATAATAGCTATGCCAATATTAATCGAGATAATTGGGAAGGATTTATTAATGGCAAAGGAGAAATCGTTCCAATAATAAATGATGCCACAGCAATTACTAACACATTTTATTATAAAACACCTGATTGTAGCGGTACTCGATATGTAGAACTATCTACTTCCCGCCGATATAATGAAGGTGTAGGTGGTTATATTTTCAAACAATCCCCAAAGACAAAGAAGATACGCCAATACACAATAGAACGCGATCTATTTGATTTGGATAATATGAAGGATCTTTTTGGTGATAAAGCCGTATCTCAATCAATCATCAATGCTGATGGAAAATTCATCTGTACCGAAGCAGAACAACAAGTATTACGTACAGAGTGGAATAAAGCCATTAATGCAACGGACGAAGAACGTAACAAATACGGTGAACAAATTAGTGCGACATTAGACAGAATTGCAGATCTCGTAAGAGATCAACCTTTAATCCTTGCCAAAGTCAGTAATGAAAGTATCGATATTACTCATCGCTACCCTTGGATGGGATTTAAAATTGACGAAAAAAATAATGTCACCGCTTATATAAAAAGTATTGATATCAGTCAACCAATCGACTTCATTAATATAAAAAACCCACCAAAACCGCCACAAAAAGTATACCCACGCACTTCGCATGAAGTAACCGTTCACGTTAGATATAATAACGATCTGAGTTATGTGAATGTTACTCAAGGCCCAGATATAGCAGAAGGCCAAATAACAGTAAATAAACAGTCAAAAGGTATTTATGATATTACCTTCCCAGAAACTTACGTACCAAAAGAAGGTGACGTCAACGTATTCCAATTATTATGTTCAGTGAATAGCGGTGCTGATATTTACGCAGCAAACACAACTATTGGCTGTCATAAACTTGAGCATGAAAATGTTATTCGTGTAACAACAAACTTAAAAGGAAAACCATTCAATAGTGATTTCTCCTTAAATATTCAGCATTAATATAGATAAAAAGCCGCTTATTTACCTCTTATAAATTTAGAGATAAATACACGGCTTTTTAATACCATTAACTAAATATTATTTAGCTGGTACAACTTCTGGTGTTGCAACAGCAGCTTTCGTTGTTAAATGAACATTTAGTTTAGGTTGTGTTGGTGAAGTAATTCCAGCTTGCTGAAACTGCTTTTGCATAATTAACATTTGCTGTTGTTGCTGATGGATTAACTTCGCCATATTCGCTTGCATGGTATTAAAATTATTTGGACTACCCATTGTATTCCAAGAGTTTGCAAAGGCTTGATTCATGTCAAGCTGTTGCTTCTGCATCGCATCAAAAAGGTGTTTATCTACCTTTTGATTATGGTTGTTGCCTTGAAATTGCACAATTTCATAATGGAATGGACCTTGTGGTGTTTGTAATACACCCTTAGTTACACTCTTCTCACCATCTTTAGTTTTTATAGTATTGGTCGTTTGATCAGGTAAAACCTTAGTATTCGCTTTTGCTATCATTTGACGATCGACACTTTGGATCCAACCCGTATTACCATTAGTTGTGTCACCCACTTTTTCCCAACCATTATTTTGATAAATGGTAATTAATGGTATCTCAGACTTTATGGTTTCAACCACCGGAGAAGTAATACTTGGGTTTTCATATACTTTAATCGTTTGGACACTGGTGTCAGCCCATGCAGCAGTACTTAGACAAGTAACGGCTACAATACCTGTGATTGCCATCGCTAAACGTTTCATATCAACCTCTCATGCGTATTTACATAACTTAAAATTAAATTAAAAACTGTGGCTATAAATAAGCAGATTCGATATCTATTATATTAAGCGTTAAAGATGAATCCAAAATGAATAATAGTATTTTTATATCATGATTAATAAGCTCAAAATGCAATTTAACTAATTAAAAATCAATCATTGTCTTATTTTTTATTTAATCTTTTAATACTATTAAATATTCATAAAATTCAAATAACTATTCTGCCGTTACCTATAACGGCAGAACGTGTATTCAATCTTGTTTAATAATAATTTCACGAGGATAATGCTTTTCTTGCTCATTGATATCATATTCAGATGTGCCTTGGCCTAAATCGCCAATAGGTGCTTCAGTGGCGACATCAATACTCACGCCAAATTCATGCTCGCGCGCTTTAAATGTATCAAAAATCTTTTTTTCCGCCGCCGTTAACCGCGTAAGATCCTTACCTTCAAGAGTCAACATTTGATCTAATAGTTTTTTATCTTCAGGTAACATAATAACCATCCTTTATTATTTAAATATAATCTCTACACTATATTTAAATACGATACGCCATTAAGGTTAATATACTAGCCTCTTCGATTATAAAACATGAGCAATGAATTTTCATTTGTGATCCTTTATTTTTTCAAGCTAACATTAGCTCCATTAGTGATAAGTTGTCGTAACCATTGATGGCTAGGATCCAAATCAAAATGTTTATTCCATAATAATAAGTAACCACCAGGCTCAAGTTCAATCGGAATAGGACGACTAACAAGCTCTGTTTCATCTATCCTTGCTAATACTGCCGCTGAGGGGTAGCACATAAAGAGATCACTTTGTTCGCAGAGTTTTACTGCTGCATAAAAATCCGTCATATTTACCGCATTATCGAGTTGCTTATTCTCAAGTGCTAAAATTTCATCAAGTAGCCACCGCTTTAACCCGCCAATGCTAACTTGTAGATGACGGTATTTTAGAAAGGCATCTAAATTCCAAGGCTCACTCAACGCCGGATGTCCTTTACGCATTAAGCACACCGGATAATCACGTGCTAGCTCAATATAATTTAACGATGAGGGTACATTACGATAATGACTGGATGAACGTTCATCCCACTCAAAAATACCAATTCCGAAATCAATTTCACAGCGAAGTAAGCGCTGCAAACTATCATCATTCCATGTTTGACTGGTTAGACTAATATCAGGGGCTTGCTGTAGCATCTGCGGCATAAATCGAGGGTATGTTAATGAGTATGCCGTTTCGACTAAATCAATATGAAATTGACGCTGACTAAGTGCTGGATCAAATAGCTCTGCACGTGTTAGCTGATTAATTTGTTGTAAAATGTCATAAACAGAATCAGACAATGAAAGCGCTTTCGGCGTTGGCCGTAATCCATAAGGCGTTCGTTCAAATAAAGGATCGGCAAAGGTTTGACGTAATTTTGCTAACTGTTTACTTACTGCCGATTGACTAAGGTGAAGTCGTGCTGCGGTAGCTGTAACACTTTGTTCTTCCAACAACACGTTTAATATACGTAATAAATTTATATCAAAGTTCTTCATTTACTGCACCCTTACCAACAACCACAATCAATCGCTTAAATCAACCAACCACTATCATGTTGGCTGTACTCGACTACGCAAATGTTGGTGCGCAGCATCTGATATATCATTACCCCATGCTTGACGTTGTAATTGTTGCGCGGCAACTAACGTTGAACCCGAACCAAAAAAGGGATCAGCGACAACATCACCAATAACTGAGCTTTGTTCGATTAACGTTGCGATCAAAGGCACTGGTTTTTCTGTTGGATAGCCACGGTAAACTCGCTTAAATTCAAGCACATCAGGAATAGACAAATTAGATAATTTACGCTTACCTTTTTCAAAGAAAAGAATAAATTCATAACGAGCTCGATAATGGTATCCCATTCCTATTGCGACTTTATCCCATACAATCGGTTTCCAAAACTTAAACCCAACTTGCTCTGCAATAGGCTTAATATAAAACATGGTTTCTTGGTCACAAAAAAGATAGAAGTGGCTATTAGGCTTTAAAACACGATAAGCGTGTTCTAATAGTATTTGAAATCGTTGATTAGGAAAAATATCAAACCACTGATTACTTGAAGACTTGCTATTTTTTAGCCGCGTGGTTGTACCAATTTTACGATGCTTTTCTAACGACTCATACGGAGGATCAGTGATCAAAAGATCGATACTATTATCGGCTAATGAAGACAGCCACTCGACGGCATCTTGTTGATATAATTGCATTGAAAAACCCACACTAAACATTAAAAAACCATAACGCCTACCCATAATTGAATAGACGTTAATTTCGTTAGGTGTTGTAGCAAAAAAAGATCAATATAGATAGCAACAAGCATCTAAACACCAGTAATTTTATTCAACTGTATTATTTACCATCATTGTGAGTTTTCTTGCTTCACGTTGGCAAAGTGGCGTTAAACGGGTCATATTATTTGTTATGAAGTTATCAACAAAAGCCGTATTAACGTCACGATAAGCATTTAACACTTGTCCCATCGCTTGTTGTACTAACTGTGATTTATCAGCCGCTAGAAATAAAATTGTCTCACTGAGAAGCGTCGTATTTGTGTGTTGTTTATGATGTAAATGCGCTAATACTGACGCTCTTTTTAGCCAAACACTGTCAGACTCACGCCATTGAATAAGATAACGTTCTAAATCTTTGTCTTGCTGTATCACCTTACCTATTAGGTTAGTCACAAGACGATCTAAAATATCAATATTATCCGCCGTTTCTAACATTTCAAGATACACATCAAAAGAAGCGAGCGTTTGATATTCAGGATAATACTCACCAGCATCTAAGGCTAAATAGCGTTCTTCTCGATAAACCCCAGACCATAACCACAATAATAAGCGATGGTAGTTTTCAATATTATCAATACTGGTATGCGTAATCGCTAATTGAAATATTTTATGACGTTTTTCAGGACTAACACCATAAAAGAGTTGTCGACTGTTAAGATCATACTGCATTTTTTTTGCAACAAGTGTACTGCCTTCAGCGACTAAATGTTGCTGCATAAAGATAACCATTGGTATAACTAATGACATAGCCGTTCCTCCTTGTTATCTCTCATTACTGCTGAGCATTAAGGCATGTAATGGTTAATAACTTTATTATAATCAATATTGTTATGTTTTTTGATTGATAAAAACAAGTACTCCGACTTTTTCATATTGCGACCTAAATCTCAAATCATTTATACCAATTTCATGCAATTTACATCACCAACACGCAAATAGTAATCGAAATCATTTATATTTGCATTGTAAGTTTGCATTTATCACAGTTCAAAATAATAATTATTCTCATTAGTATTCACAAAAATCATTCTCTGTGGGTATCATTATGAGAACTAAACTAAAAATCCTTACACTTTGTGCTGCTACTTTTTGGTCATTAAACTCTTTTGCAGCCGCTTATCCTATTACCGTAACTGATGTGGCCGGGCGTGCTATTACCTTTGACCACCAGCCACAAAATATTGCTCTCTCAACTAGCCGTATTTTTCCTTTACTTGAAATTATTTATCAACAAAATGCAGCCAAACACCTCGTTGCTGCACGCGATGATATGCAGTTTTCTGCACCCAGTATGTATGCCAACTACATCAAACAATATCCTTCACTCAAGCATGTACCTAAAATTGGGTTGATAAAATCAGGTGAATTTGATGCTGAACGGTTCATTAATTTAAAACCAAAACCTGATTTATTTATCGTTGATCTCTCCAATATTAAATTGGCACAAGATAACGGTTTATTAAAAAAATTAAACGCAGCGGGCATTAAAGTTATCGCGGTTGATTTTCGTGAAAATCCAATTAAGAACACTGTAAAATCGGTTGAAACAGTAGCGAAAGCCGTCGGTCGAGAGGCGCAAGGACAAGCATTTGCTCATTATTACCTCACTCATATTGCCAATATTGAGCAAGCATTAGCCCAATCCCCCAATCTGAAGCCCAAAAAGGTCTTTATTGAGCGGGCGGCCGGTTACAGCGATTCCTGTTGTCGCACATTTGCAGGCGGTAATATGGGGGCTTATATTCCGTTCTTAAAAGCGATTAATATTGCAGATAAACCACTAAAAGGCGCAGTAACTGGGCAAATGTCACCAGAAACAGTGATCACAGCTCAACCTGATGTTTATATTATGCAAACCACTGGCTGGATTAATGATAAGGGTCAGCCAACGCATGGCATTCCATTAGGTTACACCCCTAACCCCACCGCGATAAAAATAGCCACATCAGCATTAATGGATCGTAATTGGTTACAAGCTGTCAGTGCTTATCAAACCAAAGATGTTTATTCGATTTATATGCCATTTTATAACTCACCGTATAACTTAGTCGCCATGGAATACTTTGCTAAATGGATCCACCCCAACGTATTTAAAAATCTAAATCCAGAACAGACCTTTGAAGAAATGAATAAGCAATTTGGTCATCGCACAATCAGTGGTGATTTTGGTCAGAATAACTTTAAGGCTATGCAGTAATGACCTCAATTCTACTGGAGTTAAATACTCATAACATTCGTAACCGTAACAAAAAAGTGGCCTTAGCTGTTTTTTTTGTACTCAGTATTATTTGTGTTATTGCGGATATTTTCATTGGCTCACAAGGGCTAAGTTTTACTCAAGTTATCCACGCATTGATCCATCCTCAAACCAGTGATATTGCCAGTAAAATTATTGTCTGGGATATTCGAATGCCCATGGCGTTAATGGCACCATTAATCGGTGGTGCTTTAGCCTTAGCTGGCGCACAAATGCAAACCACATTGAACAACCCCCTTGCCGATCCCTATACTTTTGGCGTTTCAGCCGCCGCGGGGTTTGGGGCATCATTAGTGATCACGAACGCTATTGCGATTCCCTTCATTCCACCACAATATCAAATAGCGTTAATGGCATTTATTATGTGCTTATTAACCACCTTTTTAATTGCCGCTATTTCATCAGTAAAACGAATTTCAATTGAAGGCGTAATGCTATTTGGTATTGCGTTAATGTTTGCCTACGACAGTTTACTGACCATGATGCAATACGTTGCTAGTGAAACCCAATTACAAACATTAGTGTTTTGGCAAATGGGATCACTTGATCGCGGCAGTTGGGCCAAAATTACCGTACTTGCGATCGTATTACCGATTGTATTGGTCATCATGATGAAAGATGCTTGGCAATTATCCACCCTTAAAATTGGTCATGAACGTGCTCAAGCAATGGGAGTAAACGTTAAACGCTTACGTATCAAAACGCTATTATTAGTCTCTGTCATCACATCGCTAGCAGTTTCATTTGTGGGGGCTGTTGGTTTTGTTGGGCTGGTTGCTCCTCATATTGCCCGTATGGTATTAGGCGAAGATCAACGTTACTTCCTACCCGCCTCCTTCCTTGTTGGCGCAGTATTGCTTGAGCTTGCTTCTATTGCTAGTAAAAGCATTATGCCCGGTATTATTTTGCCATTAACCGTCGTGATGTCGATCATCGGTATTCCTTTCTTTATTTATCTGATCATTAAAAAAGGGGGGCGTTTTTAATGGCACTTGCAATTAATGATATTTCAGTCGCATTTGACAATAACGTAATCTTAGATAACTTATCCCTACCCGCCATTGCCTTAGGCGAAATGGTGGCGATTATCGGTAAAAATGGTGCTGGTAAATCAACCTTACTGCGACATATTACCCAAAATCTACGTCAACATTCACATCAAATATTACTGCATGGAAAGCCGTTAACATTAGAGAATATTGGCTACTTACCTCAAGATCACCGTATTTCAGCCACCATTACCGTGGTTGAATTATTGATCACCACGTTAAATATGGGATCACATTCTTTATTTGCTAAAGCGAATAGTGCAGAAAAAAGTTTACAATTATTAAAACAAATGGGAATTTTACATTTAGCCAATAAAGTGTGTACTGAATTATCTGGCGGTGAAAGCCAAATGGTAGGGCTTGCGCAAGCCGTTATTAACCAACCGAAAGTGCTGATACTTGATGAACCGACATCGGCGCTTGATATGCATAACCAAATGAAGCTTCTTGATTTTGTAAGAAAATACAGTCAAGAAACTCAAGCTTGTGTATTAATGGTTATTCATGATCTTAATTTGGCCATTCAATATTCAACCAAAGTGGCAGCATTGCACCAAGGCCAGCTTTTTGCTTATGGCGATCCAATAACAACGATTACACCCCCTTTAATTTGGTCGGTATTTGATGTTGATTCACACGTTGCCATTATCGATGATCGGCCAATTGTCGTTGTTAAATCATCAAATAGATCACAGTGAGCCATTTTATTACGCCTCAGTATCCTGAGGCGTAATCGTACATACTAATTAGCTATCACCCAAACAAATTAACCATGGGTTTCCATCACAATTTTCTTCGCCAAAGACATCGCTAGATTATTATCATAATAAGCGGCTTCATTAATAAAATGAGGATACGCTTCGTAATCACCTTGCCAATACACTTCTGTGCCATCAAACAAAGTAAAGATTGGATCACCATTACGTAGCGGTTTAAAATCATTATCTTGCACTGAACGATGAACCATGCCAATACGCTGTCCTTGCTCATCTTCTGGCAATGACAGTGTTTCGTGGTAGCGGAATGCTTCATAGCTTGGAATTAAAGGAATAAGTTCATTGGTATTATGCAGATGAACAAAATCAAGAATATGCGTTGTCATCTCATCCATCCAATCAAGAATATCCTGACGGATCACCGATTGTGGCTGCGGCCCAACTTCAACAATAACGCCCTGTAATGCAATAGTACTAAGGAAATGGTTTTGTTCAACTGGGGTATGATCTTCAAATACGACTACAGCATCAGGCATCTGCATTTTAACATATGCCCCCATCTGACGATTAAAGCTATCAGATTGCAGTAGAATTAAAGAAGGCCCCATATTACTGGTGGTATTGTGTAAATCGATAATAAAATCAATGCGAGCATCACCTTTAGGACCAATCTGTTGATTGATCGCTTTGGCGCGACTCTGTTCATAGCTTGCTAGATCATTATTGGCTAAGTCAGCCAAATTAAATTGACGATTTAAATCATGGTCAATATAACGTTTATTATCATCGTGCGCTTTAGGGTTCGCAAATACGGTTTCAACACTAAAACTATCACGGGTTAATGCTGTTGATTGCTGCCATTTACGTAATAAGTAAATACCACTAAATTCATTGCCGTGCGTACCACCAACAATCGCCACCTTTTTTATTATACTCATCCTTGTGTCCTAATATATTCACTGATAAGTCTTAGTGTACTAACTTTAATCACTTTTGGAAGTCTATTTATTAAACAAAAAATTGATTATATATCGCTAAATCGGACGAGTTTGCGCCAATTTTAAATAAGAATGAAGTTGATCATTTTTATATTCGATAGCGGAATGAATATTAATATAACGATTGGCGTATACAGCACAGCGATAGCAGTTATCACCTTTAATGATCTCTATCTCGATAACGCCATCAACTAATTGCCACCGTCCTTGAGTATGTAGACGATTAAACAGCGTATATTCATCTAAAGTACCATCAGCATGTAACCGTAATTCAGTGATATAACCAGCACTACACGTTTTAATCCAATATTGTTGATAAATTTCATCGCGTTGAAAATTGCGCTTAGTCTCTAACCATAGGTTCATCACAGGTTGTTGTTCAACCCCTAATACAGGTAATTGATCAATATCAAGTAAGCGTACGCGCTCAGTTTCACGATAAAATAATTGTAATAGTTGCAACGTCTTTTTTTCAAACATCCTTGTTCACCAAATCAGTAGCGCATGTGTTGATCAATAAGCTCTTCTCTTACTGATCTTGAATAGAATTCGATTTTAATAGATAGCGACAATGACGCCTAAAAACTCGTATGATAATGCAGTCAATATCACATTAAATATTCCATTAAACGAACGGCAACAACCTTACTGATTCTTTCTTATTTACATTTGTACTTTGCCACGCAATTGCTTGGTCTGGCCCCGTTGATTTTTCTTATCCATTCTTCGAACTTGAGATCCTTTAGTTGGCTTTGTTGCTCGGCGCGCTTTTTGCACCGTCATTACACTCTGAATCAACTGTTTTAAACGCAATAAGGCTTCTTCTCTATTCATTTCTTGAGTGCGATGTTGTTGGCTCTTTAAAACAATCACGCCATCTTTAGTTATACGACTATCTGATAATTTTAGTAATCGTTCTTTATAAAATTCAGGTAAAGATGACCGCTTGATATCAAACCGTAAATGAATAGCACTTGATACTTTATTAACGTTTTGTCCACCCGCACCTTGAGCACGTATAGCTGTTAATTCAATCTCCCAATCACCTAAACTCACAGCATTAGAAATCACTAGCATCGATATTTACCTCTTTTAACGCTGGTTTTATGTCGGCCAATACTACCACACTCATTACGCTTATAAATATTAACCCAAAGTCTCAACGTTCTAAGCCAATGACTGAATATAAAAATGCCTGATCTATTGATAATAGATCAGGCATTTATTATGTAAATAAAACCCCAAGATTGTACTTATAAATAACAACTAGTATTGTGAGTTAACAACAACCTCTTCACCATAGATACCATTTTTAGCAATAGGACGGTTAGTTGAGTTAGCCGGGCGCATAACACGAATACCCACAGCACCAGCATCACGAGCGGCTGTGATATCACCATCAGAGTCACCGTAATAAACTTTAATATTTTCAGCTTTTATATAAGGTGTCTTAGTATTAGTTGTTTTACTAGAACCTGCAAAAATAACTTTATTCATATGTTTAATACCAAACACATCTTTTAGATATTGTGTGGTGATTTCACATTTTGAAGGATCGCGACCAGTGATAAAGTAAATATCATCGCCACGCTTTTGGTGCATAGCAATTAACTCTTTACCAATTTGTTTTGGAATACTGAATTTTTCCCACTCACAATTCATTTTATCCCAGAATTTTTGATCTTTTAAATAGCTAAAACTGTTTGGAGAAAAGACTTGTTTGCCACGATAAAAACCTGGAGAGCTAAATAATACAGTATCATCAACATCAAAACCTACCGCCATTGGTGGTTTGCCTTTTAATTGCTGAGCAATTTGCTCCACTGTTACCCAATGAACACTTTTAGGCTGTCCCATTTGTGTTAATTGAATAGTGCTATATCCTGTTTCAGTCGCAGGTACTTTTGGCTCAGCCATTACAGAACTAGAAACAAGACTCAAAGCAAGCAAAGAAGAAATAGTAATCGCAGTAAATGTCTTTTTCATTTTAGAATCAATAATCAAAAAAATTGAATTGATAATCTAACGATTCATATTTATATATAAAGTGATAGTTATCACATTAAATCGTTATTTTATCTGGAATATAAGATCCATAAAAAACAAAAGCAAAAAATAACATTTAATTACTTTGATGGAATTTAACTAAATATATTAATATTTACTACTTTTAATTGCTAATAATTGACATTTTACTGAAATAACTTGAACTAAGTTACTTTATTATTACTCTAAATGATATTCTGACCAATAAATATTTATAGTGATTGATAATACGATGAAAAAATTACTTCTACCAATTATGTTAGGTGCATTACTTACCGGTTGTAATGAAACAACAGCCAATAACAGTGACAACTTTACAGCTCAACAAAAAGCACAAATTGAGAAAATTGCAAGTCAATATATTATTAATCATCCCGATGTATTAGTAAAAGCGTCTCAGACATTGCAACAGCAACAGATGCAAGCTCAACAAGTTGAAGCTAAAAAAGTCGTGATTGCAAATGCTGAACAGCTTATAAATGATAAAGCAACACCCTTTATTGGCCCTAAAGACGCTAAAGTAAATGTGATTGAATTCTTTGATTACCAATGCATGTATTGTTCTAAAATTGCAGATACCGTCAAGCAATTAGAAGAAAAAAATCCAGATGTAAAATTCATATTTAAAGAAACACCTATCTTTGCATCACGTTGGGAAGCATCAAAATATGCTGCCGATATGGGTAATTGGATCTACCAACAAAAAGGTGGCGCAACATACGCTAAATACCATAATGCCGTATTTGCAACAGGTAAAGATGAAGGTAAATTAACCAAACAAGATATTAATAGTATCGCAACAAGCGTTGGTATTGATGTGTCTAAATTTGATGCAAATAATACCTTTATGAATAACTTTGAGTTATTTAGTAAATTAGGTTTCCAAGGCACCCCTGCATTAATTGTGATGCCAACAAATAATATCACTACCGATAATATTACTATTATTAATGGTTACAATCCTGATGCTCTAGAAAAAGCAATCAGTGATCTACAAGCAAGCACTAAATAATAGCTAAATTGAAACAGAAAACACAACAAGACTTAATATTATGTCTTGTTGTGTTGTTCTTTAAATATGACGTTTAGTAATACTGAAACATCTTTTGAACATCTTTATAATTTTTTGTTTGTGTTAGCGATAGCATTAATAAAATACGTGCTTTTTGTGGATTGAGTGTTCCAGCTGCAACAAAACCATATTTCGCATCATCAATTTCAGCGGCTAGTGTCGTAGAACCTGTAGGAACTCGTGAACTACGTACAACCATTGTCCCCTCTTTACTTGCTTTGGCTAATTCATCAAAAATAGCTTTATACATATTACCATTACCCACACCAGCACTGACAATACCATCAAATTTAGCATTCACTAACGCAGTTACAGGTAATGCTGACGCATTGGAGTAATTATAAACGATGCCTACTTTTGGTAAGGTGGTCAGCTTCGATACATCAAAATGTGTTGCTGTTGTATGATGACGCTCAGGCGCACGTTGATAAATAACATCACTATTATGGATATAACCTAACGAACCAAAATTAGGTGCTCGAAAAGTATCAACGGCCGTAGTATTGGTTTTTGTGACATCACGTGCATCTAGCACTGTATCATTCATTGCGACTAATACGCCGCGTCCTTTTGAGTCTTTATCAACAGCCGTCACAACAGCATTATATAAATTAGCTGGACCATCAGCACTCACCGCCGTTGATGGTCGCATTGCACCAACAAGCACGACTGGCTTATCACTGTTAATAGTCAAGTCTAGGAAATAAGCGGTTTCTTCCATGGTGTCGGTACCATGAGTAACAACAACACCATCAACATCATCTTGTGCTAATAGTTCATTAATACGTTTAGATAGAGTAAGCCACACCTGATCATTCATATCTTGCGAGCCAATATTAACAACTTGCTCACCGCTAACATCCGCAATTTTTGTCATTGAAGGTACAGCGTTAATTAATGATTTAATGCCAACTTGGCCCGACGTATAAGCAGACTCTGTTGCTGATTGTCCAGCGCCTGCAATGGTTCCACCCGTTGCTAAAATTTTGATATTAGGCAAATCGGCAGCAACAGACAACGAACTCACACACAAACCAGCAACAAGCATCGCAATACAGACAGGATTTTTATTCATCACTCACACCATAAGTTATATTGTTAATATTTATTTATGGTATAGATAATATTATTAATAGAATATTTTTTTGCGCTGAGTGTCACTATTTATACACAATGAAAGTGATCGTAATCACACAAAAGACACTAAAACCATTAATGAAAACAAAAAACAATCATCATTCAAACACTAATAAAACAGCACGGTAACAATACTACGAAAAAATTATTAAATTGCCGTAAAAGGATCGACATTATAACACTCAATTTGGCATTCATCGCCGACGGCCGTATTAATATATTGTAATAACATATCACTATTTTCCGCTTCCCACACACATTGGAAATACCCTTCTTCCACATAAATAAAAGTTGAGTGCAGCAACATTTTATTGGGTAATGCTTGCTCAAAAAAAGCGATATCATTAATATTTTGTTGCGGGTTAAGGCGTTGATGTTGACTGACAAAAAACATTACCGATACCCTATAAAAATAGTCATGTGTTAAGTGTAGTCATAAAATAGTCAGTTCTTCTCATTTATATCAAACATAGCCTCACACTAGTATATTTATATTGCTACTCAATTTAAGCATATTGGTATATATCAGGTTAATTTAACGCACTGAAATTCGCTGTCATAATTAATTATATGTTAGAAGTTATTAATAATTATTTTTACATTCACACTTTTGGATTGTTATTCAAACAACAATGGCAATAATGAACAAAATAACATCAATGGCTTTTTAATTACTCGATTTTATAAGGGGTTAACAAGCATTTTACTGTATCCTAGAGCTCTTTTATATGCTTGTCGCTATAGTGCGACCAGCTGAACAAATGCTCCTTACTTAGATATTTTTATGCATTTCAACCAAAATATACCAGTACGTTTCCCTAAAGGGATTTTCGCAATGTGGAGTGTTTATAGCTTCACAGGTGCCGCTATTCTTGCTTCAATCGTGTTTTCACTGTTGTTGTTTTTATCTATTGATGACGATCCCTTAATGAAGTTTCTTTTTGGTGGCTTAGCTGTCATTTTTGAATTGGGGAAATTTTTTGCATGGTACGAAGTCGGAGAGCGTAAAGCACGACGCAACTACAGTGGTACCTTCACTGCATTTACTTTTTATGCTGTATTAGCGGCAATTTCTATCGGCGGCTCAGTCGGTGGAATAAACAGTGCCACCAATAAAGCACACAGCGAGGCCAATGTTCAACAAAGTAAGATCAATGCATTTAATATGCAAATTCAAGCCATTGAAAAACAAATTGATCTTAATAATGTCGCCGCAGAAAAATACATCCAAATGGAACGTATTGCTTCTGGTGTTACCCGTATTCAAAAAGAAAATGAAGCATTACGCAAACAGCAACAACAAATAGCGATTGAACGTGATACAACACCAATTGTAGGCCAAGGTTCAGTGCTTGGATTAATTGATAGCCTTGCAACTACCTTCAATGTGAGTAACCAAGCTGCACAACTGGGATTAGTTATTTTCCTATCAGTATTGCTTGATTTTTTTGCTGCTTTTTTTGTTGGGTTGATTGGTGAAGAAAATCGCTTCCGTTACCAATTTAAACGTCAACAGCTTATGTCAGTTAATGGCTATAATCTTCAAGATCAGCCGCAATTATTAACGCATTTTGACCCATCAATGGTAGGAACATCATCCATTAGCGATATTGATGATGCAGATGAGATTATTGTAGAAGAAGTGGAACCAGAGCCACCTAAAACGATGTATGAACAAGCAATTGAAGCATTAAGTAAAAATCAAGTTAATTGCAGTAAACGAGCGGTGAGCCAATTACTCAAACTAACGACCGATGAAGTTGATGCTATTTTTCATCAACTGCTTGATCAAGGGATTGTAAGTAAAAAGCCAAACAATCACTACCAATGGCATGGTATACCACCACTCGCTAATTAAATATTTCTAATCATATTGATGAAAATAAAAGTCCAAAACAACCATCGGTGTTTTGGACTTTTTTATACCCTAAAAGTGTCAACACTGACATATAATTCACGCATAACTAAGAATTACTATTTTTAATTTAGAAAATTTTACAAATTACGATTTATCTAAAGCACTTCACCATAATTACAGGTAAAATCGCTTCACTTTTTTCAGAAACATGTTTTCTAATGATCACTTTTCTTCGTTTCAAGCAATTTTTTACTCGCTCATTTATTGCTATCAGCACCTTAACCCTCATCGGTTGTGCACAGCCATTATCAACGACAAAAACAGCGACTTACAGTAACGTTGACAACTACAACACCACTTTATTAAAAAAAACATTACCTTATATTCAAGCAAATCCAAATAAAACGGCCTTTTACCCTCTTGGTGATGGCCAAGCAGCGCTACTTGCTCGATTAGCTATTATTGAAAGTGCTCAAAAAACAGTGGATGTGCAATATTATATCTACCGCGATGACGCCACGAGTCATTTACTCACATGGTACTTATACCAAGCCGCAGAACGTGGAGTACGTGTACGTTTACTTTTAGATGATATGCAAAACCGTGATGATCAATTCTTAGCCAATTTATCAGCACATCCTAATGTTGAAGTTCGTTTATTTAATACTTTTGGTAATCGTAGTTTTAAACCATTAAGTTTTTTAACTGATTTTGATCGTTTAAATCGACGTATGCATAATAAAGCAATCATTGCCGATGGTGTCTTTGCCATAACGGGTGGACGAAATATTGGTGATGAATACTTCTCTGCTAATAATAATGTTGAATTTGGTGACTTTGATTTATTAATGATGGGAAAAATTATTCCTCAGGTTTCACGTCAATTTGACGAATATTGGAACAGTAAACCTGCAACACCAATTGAAATGTTAGTCACTGATGCGCACTTGCCAACCGCAGACCAATTGCAGCAATGGAAAAAAGCACAAAAGCAGTATTTAACCTCTGATTATGCACGTTCATTAAAACAACACCCAATGGCAAAAAAATTATCTAACCAAACATTGCCATTTTATTGGGCCGACGCTGAACTTGTTTATGATACGCCTTATAAAGTAAAAAATAGCCAAGATGATTTATTGCTGCATCATTTATCAACCATGATTAGCCAAGCAAAAACTGATTTTTTACTTATCTCTCCGTATTTTGTACCAACAGAAGCGGGAGTAAAAGCACTCGTCAATGCGGCTAAACGTGGCTTAAATATTACCATCGTAACTAATTCATTAGCGTCAAATGATGTATTTGCCGTGCATGGTTGGTATGCTAAATACCGTAAAGAAATGCTTGAGAGTGGGATCAAATTATATGAAATCAAAACCGATCCTAATATTAAGAAAAAGCACTCATGGTTAGGTAACTCTCGCTCAAGCTTGCATGCTAAAACATTTATTATTGATCGTAAAAAAGTCTTTGTTGGATCGTTCAATTTTGATCCTCGATCAGCGTATCTAAATACCGAGCTAGGTGTCATTGTCGACTCTCAAGCCTTCTCTGATATATTTTATGCTGATTTAGATCAACTTCTAGAAAAAAGTGCTTATCGTTTATCATTAGATAACAATAACGACATTATTTGGACGGATGATATTACTGGTAAACAATTCGATTCTGAGCCAGATAGCAGTTCAATGCTGAAGATAGGAGCGTGGCTGGCTGGCGCGTTACCAATAGAAAAGCACTTATAAAAAAAAGCCCTTCATGAATACCATCATGAAGGGCCTAAAATATACAAAACAGTACTTACTTAGCCTTTGCTACGTAGTGCTGTTTTTTTAGATGCATGTTTTTCAATATATTCGATAATCATACCGGCAATATCTTTACCTGTTGCTTTCTCGATACCTTCAAGGCCTGGTGATGAGTTAACTTCCATCACTAATGGACCACGTTCTGAACGTAGTAAGTCAACACCAGCAACACTTAATCCCATGATTTTTGCAGCAGCAACCGCCGTCTTACGCTCTTCAGGAGTAATTTTAACTAATGCAGCACTGCCGCCACGGTGCAAGTTAGAACGGAATTCACCTTCAGCACCTTGGCGTTTCATGGCAGCGATCACTTTATCACCGATAACGAAACAACGGATATCAGCACCGCCCGCTTCTTTAATGTATTCCTGCACCATGATATTTGCTTTTAAGCCCATGAATGCTTCAATAACACTTTCAGCCGCTTTACGTGTTTCAGCTAATACAACACCAATGCCTTGTGTACCTTCAAGTAGCTTAATCACTACCGGTGCACCACCGACCATATCAAGTAGGTCTTTAACATCATCAGGCTTACTTGCAAAACCTGTCACAGGCATACCAATACATTTACGTGATAATAACTGCATTGAACGCAATTTATCGCGAGAACGACTAATCGCAACAGATTCGTTAACTGTATAAACACCCATCATTTCAAATTGGCGTAATACTGCTGTACCGTAAAACGTCACTGATGCACCGATACGTGGAATAACGGCATCAAAATCCACTAAATCTTCACCTTTGAAGTGAATAGAGGGTTTTTGAGAATTAATGTTCATATAGCAACGAAGTGCATCAATCACCTTGATTTCATGGCCACGCAGCTCTGCCGCTTCAATAAGGCGAGACGTTGAATACAATGACTGATTACGAGATAAGATACCGATTTTCATTACTATTACTTTTCCTTGCTTTGAATAAGGTAAGAGGCTTCTGGATCAACAATAATACGACCATGCATAGATGTTCGTCCAAGTAACATACGAAATGCCATATTGTCACGACTTGTTAACGATATTTCGATTGGCCATTGTTGACCATTAAAATCAATAGTTGAAACAATAAAGTAGCGCAATTGTTCATCGCCACCAGAGTTTCTTACAACACGTTTGTCAGCAACCTTTGCCATACAAACCTGTTCAATATCCGTGTTATTGTGAATAGGGTGCAGCCAAAATTTCACCCATAGCTCATCATCTTGAGTAAACTCTTCAATTTTGAAAGTATGGAGACAAGAGCTACGTGCTCCTGTATCAATTTTGACATGAATATCATCGACACCAAGATCAGGTAAAGCGGCGATTTCACGCCAACCAACAATAAATTTATTATTTTTATTCACAATTGTTTCTTTATTAATCATTACAATAACCCAACTTCCTAACCAGCTAATTTAGACATTCAAAAATGTAATAAATATAACTGATATCAATAAGATCTAATTATAAACAACCGTCAGTACATTATTTAGACTGTCATCTATAAACAAGGAAATCATTAACTAACTGAGCACTGAATTGACCTGAATCAGTGCCAATAACGGTGGTAAAATCACCGTAAGATGATTGTTTTTTAGTATCATCGTGTTTTATATTACCACAAATTGGGCATATAAGATTTTTTATTAATGTCATTAAGCAATAAGTTTCAACGTGATAGATTTGGATAATCCCTTTTTTATTCTTGTAGATACCACTAACACATCATGATTACTCTACTGTCGTCAGACCTTATACAATACCAATAAAAAAACAGTATACAAAAAGTCAATTTTGATTATTTTATTTCCAATAAAAGTTAACTGATACTCAACCTTATTTAATCCTTCTACCGTAAACTCTGAACATGCTACTCTTTCATCATTCCTCAATAAGAACTTATAAACATGTCAGCATTAGAACAGCAATTATTATTACTTGGCATGGCTGATTTGCCTGTGGATTCGGCAATAAAAAAACAATTGGATCAATTTATTAGCACATCATCAACACATTTTGATCATGTTTGCCAACAACGTCCTGACAGCACAACAATCAATTTATTGCTTGGGTTTATGACCCTACACCAACAACAAGCTCAACAGCAATGGATCTATCAACAGACAGCTGCAACAAAAATGAAAGCGGTTTTTAATGCTACTGTTGGTACTGATTATGCCGCATATTTTACTCATCAAGAGCAAGACTATCTTCTGGCACTAACGCATTTATGGCTAATGGTACAAGGAGCATCTAGCATTGATTACAGTTACAGCAATGAGCAAGCCGAAACTCAAGCTCAGCTTCTGTTACAAAATACAGAAACTATCTCCTCTGCACCGCTTAATACCACACAAGAAGTACTTCGATGCCAATTAATGCAGTCATACTACTTGGGAAAAAACCACAATAAAGTCACATTTAGTACCCGTATCAAGCTACTGTTCAGAAAAGTATAACAGCGTTATATGTTATAACTTAAAAATAATACGAACCGTCGACTTTCCCCCTCTCCTGACTTGTTCTGATGGCATAAATTACCGACAATGGGGCCGTATTTATTTTTAATGAAATAAAGTCTGCTTCTTGTCGGTCTTATGTATAACGTTACCAAAGGCTCATCACTTTTACGCAGACAACACTTTAGTTCAACACAAAAAATCACAGACAGAACAGCGTTAAATACTGCAAAAATCATCATTATGCGTTGTTTATTTGGAGCTCTAGATTGAAAAAGTTATACCAATATTTCTATTTAACCATTGCCTTACTCACAACCTTGTTTGGCATTACCTTTTCATCAATAGCAGCAGCAACGCCACAACACAGTACGGGTTGGGTAACTAATCCACAGCACCCCCCTGTTGAAGTTAGACTGATGCTAACAGGACAGCAAGATCCCGCCAAACATACTGTTCAAGGTTTGCTTGAAATTAAACTTGATACTGATTGGAAAACATATTGGCGCTCACCAGGTGAAGGTGGCGTTGCACCTAGTATCAATTGGGAAACCTCATCGAATATTAGTCATGTCGACTGGCAGTGGCCTTTACCTAAGCGTTATGAGTTTTTAGGTGTTGAAACCCTTGGCTATAAACATGATGTTATTTTCCCGCTTTCTATCCATGTTAAAGACATGACGAAACCAGTGTTCCTTTCTGGTAAATTAACCATGTCATCATGTACAAGTATTTGTGTTTTAACCGATTACGAACTTTCATTTGATTTTATCCCAAGTAAATTATTACCCTCTACAGAAGCCATGTTTTTGTACAATAAGGGCGAAAGTCAGGTTCCGAAAACATCACCAGCAGTAACCTTAAAAGCGGTTTCTTATAATAAAGCAGAAAAAAAAGTCACCGTAGTGGCAACAAACAGCACCGGTTGGCAGCAGCCTGATGTCATTATTGACGGTGATACACAAGCAGTAAAAGATACGTCATTTCTCAAGCCAACAACAACCATCAAAGGTGATACGCTATATGCAACGTTACCTGTCACCAGTTGGTTTGGTACACCTAAGCTCGTAGGACAACCACTTCATGTCACAATAGGTGATCATGATATTGCGGTTGAAATGACAGCAACAGCAACAGATCTTCCCGTGAATATTCCTTCAACTAATGGCAATATTCTAAAAGTAATTGGCTTAGCCTTACTTGGTGGTCTGATTCTTAATATTATGCCGTGTGTGTTACCAGTATTAGGAATGAAGTTAAGTAGTGTTATTTCAGCTCAAGGACTTGCCCGTCGTCAAATTAGAACTCAGTTTTTAGCCTCAGCTGCTGGTATCATTGTTTCATTCTGGTTATTAGCTGTATTTTTAACGGTAATGAAATTATCAGGCCAAGCGCTAGGATGGGGTATTCAATTCCAAAGCCCATGGTTTATTGGCGCAATGATCGCAATTACGGTGCTATTTGGTGCCAATATGTTGGGCTTATTTGAAATTCGTCTCTCAAGTAATACCAACACATGGCTAGCGACTAAAGGGGATAGTTCTCATTTAGGTCACTTTATCCAAGGTATGTTTGCGACATTACTTGCAACCCCTTGTAGCGCACCATTCTTAGGTACCGCAGTTGCGTTTGCCTTAGGAGCCGATTTAATTACCCTTTTTGCTATTTTTACCGCACTGGCAATTGGTATGGCTGCACCATGGTTATTAATCGCCCTTTTCCCACAATTAGCAACATTAATGCCCAAACCTGGCGCATGGATGGATCGTGTTAAAACGTTATTTGGCTTAATGATGCTAGCAACATCAGTATGGTTACTAAGTTTAATGACCAGCTTCTTTAATGCCTCAGCCGTATGGGGATTAGGTGCTGTTATCTTAGTCATTATCTTATGGCTACTAGGCCGTAAAAAAGGACGCAAAACTGTTATTATAACCTTGGCTGTAATGTTGCTTGGTGCGGGTGCAAGTTTATTTACAGGTAGCCTCACCGCGAATAAATGGTCAACACCGCTACCGGATGATCATCACTGGATCCCACTAGATACAGCGAAAATAGCGACCGAAGTTGCACAAGGTAAAACTGTTTTTGTCGATGTGACTGCACAATGGTGTATTACTTGTAAGGCCAATAAAATCGGAGTGATTTTACAAGAACCCGTCTATTCAGCACTGGATAATAAAAATATTGTTCTAATGCGTGGTGATTGGACTAAACCGTCAGATTACGTAACTGGATTCCTCCAATCTCACGGTCGTTTTGGTGTGCCTTTTAATATTGTCTATGGCCCTAATGCCCCTAAAGGTATTGAGTTACCCGTTATTTTATCAAGTGAAAGTGTTCTTAGTGCATTAAAAGAAGCAGGAAAATAATGTCATCAGATACTAATAAAAAGCCTCGTCATACAAAACGACGATGGATTCAAAGTATTATTATACTTATCATTCTAGCTATGATTGCGGGTAGTGCATTAGAAGCGTGGCGCAATCGTAATTTAGATAAAATGCAGATATCAACATCGCAACCTACTTATACTACGATTAATAATCAGAAAGTTGATATATTTAAAGACAGTTATAATCAAACAGTACTGGTATATATCTGGGCAACATGGTGTGGCAGTTGTAAGGTCGTTTCTCCTGTTATTAACTGGCTAAATAACCAACAATGGGCAAACCTTAAGATCGTAACCATTGCTATGCAGTCTGGTGATGATCGTCGTTTACATGCTTACTTGCATACGAAAGGCTATAACTTTGCTGTTGTGAACGATAACAACAGAGCATTAACTCGTCAGTGGAAACTCTCACGAGCACCGACAATTTTAATGATTAAGAATGGTAAGATTCAAAGTACAACGGCAGGATTAGTAACACCGCCAGGATTATTTGCCCGTTTAGCATGGGTTGAGATGAAATAATAAAAAACCCAGCGACGTAATTATTCTTTCGATCACAAAGAATGATGCGTTGCTGGGTTAGTTTTTAATATTTATCTAAGCGACGAATTTGCCAGAAATGGCGTCGCCAATATGGGTTGTCTAAGCGAGAAATAATAACGCCTTTTGATTGTGATGCATGTAAGAATTCTAAATTACCTAAATAAATTCCCACATGACGTGAATTACGCCCAGTCCTAAAAAAGACTAAATCACCTTCTTTTGCATTATGACGCTTAACTTGTTTACCCTTTTTAACTAATTCTAACGTTGTTCGTGGCAACGACTTCTGGTAAACACTGGAATAACCAACTTGAACGAAAGCAGAACAATCTATTCCCTTTTTCGACGAGCCACCATAACGATATGGTGTACCTTTCCAATTATGATAAACGCCATCAAACATACCGTTATTAGCAGGTAATGTATGTGCTATTTCCTGCTTTGGTACTGGTGTTAATGCTGTTGTGGTCGTTGTCTCATTCGATGGTGACGATGAACACCCTACCGCTGACAATAAAGCCAATAAAATTAATATCGTTTTTTTTGTAATCAATCCGTTCTTCACGACTTATCCTGCAATCCTTCAGTGGAGATAAATATATTCGATACAATCTACTAAATATTAGAGTTACATTCGTCATACTAACGTAAAGCATAACTAATAACTGTGGTATTGATTCAATTGTTCTATATATTATTATCTAATCTATATAATAATACATGAAGAATTATACTATTCAAGAATATAGCCATACATGTATAGATAATTAAAAAGATATATATCATTAATATAAGGTAATGAGCGGATGGAGCACAATCATGATGTGATTAATATAATATAAAAATCAAATACAATTAAATTAAACGCAAAAAAAAGCTTACACCATGGTGCAAGCTAAAACTAATACAATAGAAGAGATAAAATGATGAAATATCATCAATCACTACTGTAAATCTTTTAATATTAAATGCGAGGTCTTTAAATCTCATCTCAAGAAAATAAGATACAATTCACAGGTTTATGTAATTAGCTTAATTATCAATAGCGTAAAAAAAACCCTATGAATATCAGGATATTATTCCAGTATTATTCACAGGGCTAGTGTTTTATAAACTTATAGGTAAAGCTTAGCTACTTCTGAAGGCTCTAATTCAATACCTTCAAGTGATTCATTCCAGTTCAAACCAACTAACACACCATCTTCTACTAGTGTGATCATCCAATCTTCAAGAAAAATGTCTAATGGTAGTTCACTTGGTTGAAACTCTGCCCATTCATCAGCACATTGTACTTTCGCATCTGCTTCATTTGACCAAAAAGGCATCACTTCAGAGTCTTCAAATTCAGAAGATGCAACAGATAACCAATCACCCTCTTCGTTACGAAGGCTCCAAACAACACGTGTTGCTTGTGTTTCTGTTACGAACAAAGCTTTATTTGCTTGGATATCTGCAGTTAATTTAGTCATCATTTACTCTCAATTAAAATGCTATAATATGGCTTTATCAGTTAAATATATCAACCTTTACCCTACCTAGATATTTTATCAAAAAAACGCCTTATCAGCATTATTATTTAGCTATTGTTGTTTGAGTAATATTAGCAACAAATCAATGATCTCGATAAATGCCTTTTCTTCACAGCGTATATTGACTTATAAAAATTCAGTGACAAAATGTCAGCGAAAGTGAACACTCTGCACTAAGATGGTTTCTTAAGCTTGAGTGCCATTTTGATCGTTCACCATAATAACTTCTCAATATTGCAATGATGTTGAGGCAACAACTACTTTTTAATCTTAGGTGTAAACATGCAATCACGTCGTGCAGGTAATATGCTTGCGGCATTTTCATTTATTCTTTGGGGAATATTACCGCTTTATTACCAATATCTACCTCAAGCAAATACTAATGAATTACTTGCATTAAGGCTTATTTTCTCCGTACCTGTAATGCTAATCGTTATGATATTGCTTCGACAGCCTATTCCTGCAATTAAAGATATTGTGGCGGATAAAAAATCATTAGCCATGTGTGGTTTTGCTGGCGTAATAATGAGTGTTTCTTGGTATGCATTTACATGGGCCATTACTCATGATGATGTATTGGCTGCCAGTTTAGGTTATTTCATTAACCCATTATTTGCGATTGCATTAGCAATGTTTTTCTTAAAAGAAAGGCTAACTAAAGCGCAAGTCATTGCCGTCATCTTAGCAATTTTAGGCATCGGTTATCAGGTGTGGGAATACGGTCGATTACCTTGGCTATCATTAATCATGGGTAGCTTTTTTGCCATCTATGGATTAACCAAAAAATACATTAAATATGATGCACTAACGTCGGTAACAATTGAAGCTGCAATACTGACTCCTTTTGCTCTTATTTATATGATCTGGCTATATTTTAGTGGTGACAGTGTTGCACTAACATCAGGTACAACTACCTTTTTACTGTATGCAGGTGCTGCACCAGTGACCGTTGCACCATTAATATTTTTTGCTTTAGCACTCAATCGTACCAGTCTAACGATGGTTGGTTTAATGCAATATATTGAGCCAAGCTTACAATTTTTATTGGCAGTATTCTTATTTGGTGAAGTATTTGATCAAACGAAAGCCATCAGTTTTGGTTTAATTTGGTTAGGGTTAATCTTTTGTACAGTCGAAGCTCTGCCCGCTATGTTTCGTCGTAAAAAAGTCATTCTAACCAGCCATTAATGAATTGATAGCCTAACGTCATATTTATTATCGTTAGGCTATTGTATTGCTTTTCGGCCACTATTTAGGAACTAAACATGCCAACAGCGACTCCCCCAGTTAAAGCGCCATTTAATGAGCTTACAGATTTACAACACGCACTTACTGAATTTGCTCAACAGCGTAACTGGGATCAATTTCATACACCTAAAAACCTCGTGATGGCATTAAGTGGTGAGGTAGGCGAATTAATAGAAATATTTCAGTGGTTAACACCAGAACAAAGCCAACAACTATCACCAGAAAAAAAACAACATGCCAGTGAAGAAATCGCTGATGTAATGATGTATTTACTACGACTAGCTGACAAATGTGATATTAATGTACTTCAAGCGTGCCAAGAAAAGATCCAACAAAATGCAGCTAAATACCCTATCAATAAGTGCTATGGTTCAGCTAAAAAATATAACGAGTTGGATTAATATTATTAGGCATAAATAGATGGCAATAAAAAAGCTGACATAATGTCAGCTTTTTTATTATTGGTTTATTTTTCACCAACACCGCGATTTTCTTTCTTCGCAAGAGCAATTTTACCAAAGCCTAACTTGCGGAAATAACTATCTCGATATTCACGTCCAGCTTTACTGCACGTAGATACAGCTTCAACTTGTTGCTCCATTTTTAGAAATGTCGTTAAATCAATACCTTCAGCAGCAGCTACCGCTTCATGAATGTTACGGTGTATATCAAAAGAGAAAATTAGTCGCTTCTCTTCTTCTTTGTAGGTATAAACAATAGTACGTGACATAACGTCCCCAATAGAGCATGAAAGGATAGCGAATTTACCGTATAAGGCCTCAATATGGAAGTAGAACCGTATTTACTATAACGATTTACTTTACTGTGTCTTAATTATCAACAACTTCACACTGTCGTGGTATTAATAAATCATGTTGAAATAAATCATCTTCAGCCATTGGTTGATAAAAATAAAAACCTTGAATATAACGTACACCAAGTGAAGCTATAAATTCTAATTCTACTTGTTTTTCGACCCCTTCCACAACAATATCTGCTTGCGTAATTTTTCCAAGTTGTACCGCAATTTTAAATAATTCTCGGCCTCGCAGACTATCAAGATTCAATACTAACGAGCGATCTATTTTAACTTTATTAAATTCGAAACGAGATAAATAAGCTAACGAAGAATATCCAGTACCAAAATCATCTAACGCCACCGAAATACCAATATATTGTAACTCTGCTATTATCTTAGTTACTTTTTCTTCATCTAAAATTAAAAGCTCTTCTGTAAACTCTAATTCAACATGATGAAAAGATAGTGAACTATTACCAATCCGTTCTTTTATAATACTCACAAAATTTTTCAACAGTACCGTATCAGGTGAAATGTTAATCGATAATTTAAATTTAGGATTAATAATGATAAATTTTTCAGCGGCTTTTATGGCATTATCTAATACCCATAAATCTAATTCAGGCATTAATCCCAACTGATTAAAATTGGAAATAAATGTTGGTGGTAATATTTTACCTTGATGATCCCTAAAGCGAAGTAAAGCTTCACAACCAACAATACTATTATTTGTAATATCGACCTGAGGTTGATAATAAAGAATAAATTCACCATCATCCTGTAATTTTTCAATTTTCTTTTGCGCACGAAGATTATCATGTAACGATGGAATAAAACTGGTTAATCGTGTTTTAGATTCTATTTCATCACTGGTAAATAATCGATTTGAAAATATATCAGAGACACCAATACCTAAACTACGTTTATCCATTAGCTTAAAGAATGGCAAATAGATCATAATGCCAATAAGCACTATTAGTAATTGTAATACAGCACCTGAAATTGCACCTCCTGTAGCCATATAACCGCTAATAAAAGGTGGCATTAACCAACTATGTATTTCACTTAATGGCGGTACGATATCCATATAAATCGCACCATATGCAAGAATAAAACTCACCGTTGGAACTAATAAGAACGGAATGATCATTATCGGGTTAAAAATAACCGGGATACCATAGAGAATAGGTTCGTTGACATTAAATAAACAAAGTATTAATGCTGCTTTTGCTAGTAATTTATAGCCTTTGCTTTTCGCAAAAAATAACATACAGAGAACCAAGCTCAGCATATTACCGCTACCACCAATACCTGTAAAAAAGTCATAAAAATTAGTGCTTAATATATTAAGTTCAATACCAAAATTATGCCATTCAGTAATATTTACTAAGGTAATATTATACAACTCTGTTTTATAGGAATGCAGAATATGATGCCCATTAACACCTATTGCCCAAAATAAGCCTCGCAACATTTCATAAATAAGGCCATCGATAAAAGAGGTAGGATCCAATCGTGGAATAAATGACCAAGGAATTAATGAAGATAATTGTTCACATATTTTTTTAAATAAAAAACTTATCGATAATGCTATCGATATTGTAACAATGGAACCAGCCAACATACTCATCGATATATCAATAAATGACTGATCTGTCTTTCCTTTAAATAATCTTATTTTTCTTAATTTAGCAATGACTTCACAAGAAATATACGCTGTCAGTAATGATATAGGAAAACTATTAGGAAGAGGAATTAATGGCGATATTAAATCCCATTGATAAGAAACAATAAAAAATACCGTTAATGATGTAGCAATCACAATACCTTTTGGTATACGTTTTACTGCTGACAAATAAGTAGCAAGGTAAAAGTTAACCAAAATAGGAATCATGACCCTTGTCGTTTGACCGACATAATGAACCGTTTGTCCAAAATCATTAAAATTAAAATATTCACAGAATAACGCTATCAACTCACAAAAAGTCGATATCAATACCAATGGTAACGCCATTAAAAAAACATTTGAAACTGCGACAAGATATTTATTAACAGATAACTGCGACATTCTTGTAAAGATTGGCATTATATTTTCTGCTTTAAAAGCATTATATTCAATTAGTTAAATATAATGCTTTTTTTATCAAGAGCCAATAATTTTCGTCTCAAAATCAAGGTTCAGTCATCAAAAATAAAAAATTCAAGGTTGCTTTTTGACTTTATTTAACCTTGATCAAAATACTGCCACTATTAAATATCTTTTCCCATAGTTATACACAGAAACGGTGGATAAGTTCAGAAAACAAACAAAAATAAACATTATTACAACAAAATAAAAACAAAAAACCACTTACCATGACAGTTATTGTTTAATTAATCAGCACTATTTAATTATCAATGTTGAAATAATGAATAATCTGATTTTCACTGCCTTTCCATACCAAGGAAGGATTTCGTTGTTCTTGTTCATATTTACCATCAACCATAACATCGATTAAAGCTGTAATTTGCAGCTGTTCTGGTGTCAATTCTGATAACAAATACCCTGTCCATAACCAAATATCTTTATCACTGCATTCACGACGTACACGTTGTACCAATTTTAGTACTGCAGCTACATTGTGCGGATGTAACGGATCACCACCAGATAACGATAACCCACGACGTTTAATGCGTGTGTCGTTAAGATCATTAATTACTTGATCTTCCATTGCCTGCGTAAATGGATGTCCAGCATCAACACGCCATGTGCTTTGGTTATAACAACCTTTGCACTGATGAACACAGCCAGAAACAAATAAAGTCACTCGCGTACCTGGGCCATTAACAATATCAACAGGGTAATAATTATGGTAGTTCATTTTATATCTCGGTTAATCTCAGTACATCTCACAACATACTATCAATACCTAAAACATAAAAAGTGCCCTAAAGCACTTTTTATGTTTAACTTCAGTCTACTTATCGCTATTACATATGCTTAACGCGACGCTTAACTTCTTCTTGTTTACCGAAGTTAAACGGACGTGCATCTGGACTGCCTAAGTAACCACATACACGGCGAGTTACTGATACACGTGAAGGCTCATGGTTACCACATTTAGGACATGTAAAGCCTTTGCTCGTACAGTCAAACTCACCGGTAAAACCACAGTCATAACACTCGTCAATCGGTGTATTGGTACCGTAATATGGAACGCGGGTATAGCTGTAATCCCATACGTTTTCTAATGCTTCAAGGTTATGTTGAATATTTGGGTATTCGCCATAACAAATAAAACCACCATTTGCGATATCTGGGTATGCCATTTCAAAGTCAATCTTGTCATACGGATTCACTTTTTTCTCAACATCTAAGTGGAAACTGTTGGTATAAAAACCGCGATCCGTTACGCCACCAACAACACCAAACTCTTTGGTATCAATAGCACAGAAGCGGCTACATAGGTTTTCACTCGGTGTACTATAAAGACTGAAGCCATAACCAGATTCTTCTTTCCAAGCATCTGTTGCATCACGTAGACGTTGTACAATGGCAACTGCTTTTTCACGCAGCATTTCACTGTCATAAACGTGCGTTGCATTACCATACAATGCATTCACGGTCTCATGAATACCAATGTAACCTAATGAAATAGATGCACGGCCATTTTTAAAGATTTCAGAGACATCATCATCTTCTTTTAAACGCACACCACATGCACCTTCCATATAAAGGATAGGAGCAACACGGGCTTTTACGCCATTTAAACGCGTAATACGCGTGTCTAATGCACGACGAGACAATGCTAGACGCTCATCTAGAATCTCAAAGAAACGCGCTTCATCACCTTGTGCTTCTAATGCAATTCGTGGCAAGTTGATACTTACTACACCAAGGTTATTTCGACCTTCATGAATAAGTTCACCATTTTCTTCATAAGGGCCAAGGAAGCTACGACAACCCATTGGTGTTTTAAACGAACCGGTTACTTCAACTAATTTGTCATAGTTTAGAATATCAGGGTACATGCGCTTAGATGCGCACTCTAATGCCAATTGCTTAATATCGTAGTTAGCATCATCAGGTTTATGGTTAAGACCATCTTTAATCGCAAAAACAAGCTTAGGGAATACGGCTGTTTTATGATTTTTACCTAAACCTGCAATACGGTTTTTAAGAATAGATTGTTGAATTAAACGCGATTCCCACGATGTGCCTAAACCAAAGCCAAAAGTTACAAAAGGAGTTTGACCATTCGCAGTATGTAATGTGTTTACTTCATATTCTAATGATTGGAATGCGTCATAACATTCTTTTTCAATACGTGCTTGTGCAAAAGCAATAGGATCAGCAATACCCCACTCTGTTGCGACTTCTAAATGCTTACTGTAACTTACCGTTACATAAGGTGCCAACACTTCATCAATACGATTTATTGTTGTGCCACCATAAATATGGCTCGCAACTTGAGCAATGATTTGTGCTGTAACTGCTGTTGCTGTAGAAATTGACTTAGGAGTATCAATCTCAGCATTACCCATCTTAAAGCCATCACTCAACATGCCATTAAGATCAATTAGCATACAGTTAAACATTGGGAAAAATGGTGAGTAGTCTAAATCGTGATAGTGAATTTCACCATTTTCATGTGCTTTGACAATATCACGAGGTAACAAATGTTGAGTTGCATAATGCTTAGCAACAATGCCTGCAAGTAAATCACGCTGGGTTGGAATAACTTTACTGTCTTTGTTGGCATTTTCATTTAACAAAGAAGCATTACTTTGCTCGATTAAGCCACGGATCTCGTTATTTAAACGACTTTTCTTCTCACGAGAGATATCTCGATCATGGCGATATTCGATATAAGCACGAGCAACAACCTTGTGTGGACCTGCCATAAGTTGCGTTTCTACTGCCTCTTGAATAGCATGAATATCAACGTTATCAGTACCAGAGAACTGCTTTAATACCGCGTCAGCGACTGATGTAGCATAGGCTTCATCCATTGTATGACACTCTGAATCGCTGATGGAATTTGCTGCCCCAATAACAGCTTCTTTAATGCGTAAAACATCGAAAGACACACGGCAACCATCACGCTTTATTACTACAGGATTCACACAATGCTCCTAAAATCACAGAAAATTACAGTGTCACGTAACCACAAAATATAGTGCTCTATTTGTGTTCAGCAACAAGATGTAGGGTATTAGGCGCGATCTAGCGCAAAGAAACATTGATCAAGATCAATTTTATTAACGAGCAGTTTGTCTTCTGAACGATGGTTATGACTCGTCACAAAAATTTGAATGTAACCCTATTTAGAAAGCTCATTGTCAATAAATTTATTATCACATTTACTAAAAATTAAAAAAAAATCACTTGCCTTTCGAGCAATTCTTGAGACTATCTCATGCACAACAACTATGGATCTAACTGAATGTATTTCTCATCACTAGATACACGCATTGACGACACTATATATAAAAATCTACGTCTTGGTTTTATCTGGGCATCTAAAATTTCTTTAATCACATTAATGTTAATAACCATCGTTATTTGGGTTGATTTTTTTAACAAAGAAAATAGTAATTTACTATTAACAACGGTGAATTTTGGGATTCAAGGCCTACTTTTTGTCTTCGGGTTGGTTTTTTTTGTACAAAATAAAACGCTTAAACATTATAAAATAATTTCATCTATTTATGCGTTACTGTTTGGAACAACGTGGGGAGGAGCGATTATCAACCTAAATAACTTAGGTCATGCCTATGTTATTGTTGAAATCGTCGGCAACTTATTATTTCTGGTGGTACTGCTCAGTTTTTATACCTATCGCATGGCTGTTTATCTCGCCACACTACCAATCCTTGTATTTACAACTTGGTATAGTATTGCGGATCCTAGGTTTGATCTACTTTTTGCGTTTACTAAACTCGCTATTACGATCATTATTATTGAATCAGGCCGACAATTACTCTTTAAGTGGTTTACGACCCGTATTGAACAAGAACACGAAAATCAACGCTTACTGAAACAACTTGCGCAATTATCGTTTACAGACCAATTAACCCAAATTAACAATCGGCGTTTTTTTGACTTTACGATTGATAAGCAAATAATCAATGCAAAGCATCATCGTATTCCACTTTCAATTATTTTAATTGATGTGGATTATTTTAAACGCTTCAATGACACACAAGGACACGTTAACGGTGATGCCTGCTTAAAATCAGTAGCAACAACAATCAGCCGCAGCTTACTAAGAAATAACGATACAGTATCGCGCTATGGGGGTGAGGAGTTTGTAGTGTTGTTGCCAAATACAGATATAAACGGCGCACGTCGTGTAGCTGAACGCATTAAACAAAATTTAGCAACATTGGCAATCATACATCCATCTTCTGATATTAATGATTATGTTACTGTCAGCCAAGGCATTGCTACATGGGAAATGAACCAACGACCTAATCAATTCATTAATGAAGCGGATAATCATCTTTATAATGCGAAAGAGGCCGGCCGTAATCAGTATTGCAGCACAAAAAAATGAAATATGTGGTGGCATGATTACACGAAAATATGATAGTAACGGCATTTTTGTACTAACAAATAGCCAGCAATACATTTGTGAAAAGGTTTAAGGCATTGTCACTATTAAATCATCATAACGACAATAATGACTATGCCTTATTTTTTTCTTGCAACATTATTATTCTTCATATTTTCTATTAGTATAAATAAAAGTTACGCACAACCATTTAGTATAATGAGTTGGAATATGCAGTGGCTATCACTCAAGCCAACCTCCCCCATTACACGATCGGCGGGTGATTATAATGCATTACAGCAATTATTTACGACTTATTCTCCTGACATTCTTGCTTTCCAGGAAGTTGATAGTGCCGATGCTTTATATCGTGTT
Organism: Photobacterium sp. NCIMB 13483; assembly: GCF_003025475.1. Classification (NCBI taxonomy): domain Bacteria; kingdom Pseudomonadati; phylum Pseudomonadota; class Gammaproteobacteria; order Vibrionales; family Vibrionaceae; genus Photobacterium; species Photobacterium sp. NCIMB 13483. Next base: position 38,079 of record NZ_PYLV01000010.1, on the reverse strand, counting down.
ATTGATAAACAGCAATATAAAATCTATCTTTCAGAACGAATTAACAATCCTCAAGACAGCTTCAAAAAAAACAATCAATATACGGGGTTTGCCATCAGACGAAATATTATTGTCGATGATATTGCTGATTTATCACAATTAAGTTCACCAGCTATAGCTATGGGTGTAACGATGCCATTTAGAAACAAATTACGTTATGGCAGTGTCATTCAAATAACGATTAATCAACAACCAGTTATACTACTCAACCTTCATCTGAAATCTGGTTGTTTTACTGAAAAACAACTCACCCAACAAAAAAGCAAAGCATGTAAGACTCTCACACAACAATTGATTTTAATTAAACAATGGATTAAAACTCAACAACGCCTATCAAAACCGTTTATTATTGTTGGCGATATTAATCATCAGATCACCGATAACCGACAATTTATCAATAAAATCACAGGTAATGCGGCTGTGGTTAATTTATTATCAGCATCTATTAACGCTAATTGTACAATCAAATTAACAACCAAAAAAACTCGCTATCGTACTTATCGTAAATTGATCGATCATCTTATTGCAACAACGAATATCAATGCGCTTAGCCAGCATCAAATCCAATATAATAAACAGCAGCTTTCACAATTTACGCTCAGTGATCATTGTCCGTTATTATTTGAGTTATCGATTACACCAATAGAGGACAATTAACTACTCAGCAGCATAACCACTATTATAATAACGTACATCAGGAATAATATTATGCTTATTAAGAAGACGATACATTGTGGCTCGTGATACCCCCAAATCTTTTGCAGCAGATGCCACTTGCCCTTTATGAGTTTCAAGCATGGTCACTAGAACATCTTTTTCTGCTTCATCTTTTATGGTTCGTAAACTCTGCTTAGTGTTTATTTTTTTAGGTAAATCAAAATGTTCAAGATTTACTTCATTACTGTCATTTAATAATGAAACCCGTTTTACTTGATTAATTAGTTCACGAACATTACCAGGCCAGTTATACCGCAATAATAACTGCTTAGCTTCTTCACTATAATGCATAGCTCTAGTGCTATATTCTTTAGAAAATTTTTGTAAATAATATTCAGCTAATAAAATAATATCTGCACCACGCTCTCTCAATGTAGGGACAGCGACATGAAATACATTCAATCGATAATACAATTCTTTATTAAATGTATTATTTTTTACAGCTTGCTCTAAATCAACACTTGATGATGTAATAACACGCACATCAAAACACCCTTGATCATTTAATTTTTCATTTTCTGGCTGTTGAAAATAATTAAGTAATTTCAACTGTAATGACGTAGACAATTCTTCTACGCTATTTAATAAAACAGTACCACTCTTAATTATTCCACTATCATCCATATTTTGCTGAGGATCTAAAAAACACATTCGTTGATCACTATCAGATAATGAAGAGCAATTTATAATCGTCAAATCATCATTGCGCCGTTTACTTAACTTATGGATTGTTTTTGCTATGAGTTCTTTTCCAACCCCTTGTTCACCACTGAGCAAAACATTAACGTCGGTCATCGAAACACGTTTTACCATATCTCTCAAGTGCTTAATCGATTTAGATTCACCATATAGCCCTACTTCACATTGATGATTAGTATCAACCCAAGATGTTGATTCAATTTCTAACATTCCCAATTGATGCCCAGCAGTATCTAATAACTGGCTTGACGGTATCGGTGTAGAGAAGAAGTCGACACAGAAATTATTTATAAACTGGCAAATAGAATCAATCTTTAATTGCTCTTTCTTTATAATCGCGATCCACTTCACATGCTTGGTTTTATTTGCTCGTTGAGAAATACTGTTTAAACTAAAGTCATTATTACTTAAATCAACTATACATACACACGGGCTATATTCTTCTAATATCGCATCAGCTGTTCGTAGGTCATAGCAACAATGTGTTTTCCATCCGGCTTGTTCTAATAGTGCAATCCAAGGTTCATAAGTACACCCCATGGCAACAAGACGTCCATTACTCTTTTTTTTATCATTTATAGCTACCATTAGAGTCACCTTTTTAGAAAATAACCATGATCAATTTATATTAAAAAATATAGGTAAGATCAGTGTATTTTGCATTGTATCAACCTTAAGAATGACAATAAAAATATACTAAGTTTGAGTTGTTAATAATATAAACACTAATATAGTTGTTATATTTCATCCAATTAATGAAAATATATGGGAAAATTATTCATATGATTTTTTTATCTTAATAAAAAACAAAAACAGAATATAATGTACTTTATTGTTTTATTTGTACATTTAAACACTCATGAAAATATAACAATTTAGGCATTAACCAAATAAGCTAACACCCTACAAATGCAGAAAAAGCAAGGATAACACAAGACGTTACTCCTCTTTTGTTTTATCCTTACTTAAAATAATAATGTGAAAAAATAGGACGACAGTATGTCTACCCCACTAGATGCTGCAATGATTGAAACAATTCAAAGTTTTGATGCAGAAAAACGTTACAAACACTTAGTGAAAGAAGTTGTTGCTAACCGTGAAATCTGGATTCTTATCGATGAGCATGGATGCGTTATGCTCAATACTGATGATGAAGATTGTGTTCCTGTTTGGCCAAATAAAGAATTTGCAGAAGCATGGGCAACAGGGGAATGGGAAACATGTAAAGCAGAAGCTATTTCATTAAATAAATGGCATAGCCGTTGGACTCACGGCTTAGAAGATGATGAACTTGCCCTTGTTGTCTTCCCTATTCCAGAACAAGAAGGTCTGGTTATCTACCCAGACGAACTGGATTACGAATTAAAAACATTAGCGAATAAGCATCGCTAACTGCAATTTTTCTATTAAGGCTAGCATGATGCTAGCCTTCTTTTTATACATTTACCCACCAATGGAATATTATGGACTCGCTCATTGAAAAAATCAGAAACACACCAAATAAAGTTAATTTTCAAGACGTTATAAACACTATCAATGATAATTATCATTACCAGCCAACTCAATTTATCAATGGTTCTACCAATGATGCTATAACTAATCTTGCAGGAACAAATGAAGGATCATGTAAAATATTTGCATTTGCACATTTACATCAACTGTCTAAATCTGAAACGTTAGCCTGTTTTGGTGCATTTTATCGTGATGATGTCATTAAACACCCACAAAAGAATAACCATCAGAATATTCGTCAATTTATGATCTCAGGTCCCACCGGTATTCATTTTGAGTGCTTTCCCTTAAGCCTTAAAAAAGACGTATAAAAAACCACTGCTAATATTATTACAGTGGTTTTTATGGTGATGTCATATAATTTATAATGGCTTTTTACAATGACTACATGTTTGTGGTGGTTTCATAAAAAAGGGAGAACGGCTTGCCTGACCACAACCGTCACAAAACTTTGTTGAACGGATAGTAAGTAAAGTTACAGGTACTAGCAGGATCAATATCGAAATCATCCATGCTGTAGGTGGTTGCATAAAAATAATAAAGCCACCAATCACAACATTACTAAACACGGTATAAATTGGCCATAAACGGCGCTTTTTCGCTACATCATTACCGCGCTGGAATAACATCACACTTCCTACTGTTAAACCTAGCCAAATAACAACGAAACCAATTAATAAATTTTCCTGCATTTTTTTCCCTTAAAAAATACGCCATATAAGTACAACAGTTATTGAATACAAACCAAATGATAACTAGGTAAAATCGACTTACCTACTTGGTGCATTACACCAAAGATTAATCGTTATCTTGTTACTATGCCGTATTTTACCTCTATTTGATAACATCATTTATGACAAAAATCGCATGATATATACAAAATACCCGTGTGATTGCTAATAACCCGCTATGATTATGAATAATGTAAATAAACTGTAATAAATAATTCAAAAATATGAATATCAGCACAGTATTCAACTTCTGTTCAAGGTAAAGTTACTAACATGTAAACAGACACGCATTACAACTAACATACCTCTTTTTAGCTATACCCGTTTTTGTATGTTTTGATATTGCCTTTGCAATATTTTTAGGAGTTGTTTAATGAACATAAAATCTGTTTTACGTACAAGTTTTGTTCTTTTTTGTATGCTCAGCCGCACGGTTGTGGCAGCACCAGCGATCGCTCCCGCTTTTAATACCCATGACCAATCACAAACACGCCAGACACAAGCGAGCCGTAAAGCTTTCCAGCGTGACTTGAGTGGCTTATACAGCATTCAATCATGGCGAGGTGATAATCTACGCCAGCCTTTTAATGATTTTGATGCACTTTATTTAGCATCAACTGACGCACAAGTAGAATTACAAATTCTACTACAAAGTATCAGCCTTGCATCAACAACTAATATTATTATTCCGCAGATTAAATCAGCACAGCGTTCACAACAAAAAATTGCAACTGAATTGCAAGGTGAAACAGCTAAGATCACCGATATTGCGCGTGGCTCTATTGTTGCTCAGAATATTCCAGCACTAGTACAAGCTTATGAACTACTGGCAAAAGAAGTAACCATTGTTAGTGTAAAGAACCGTTTTAAGAACCCAACCCCATCAGGTTACCGTGACTTAAACGTGCTAGTTCGCTTACCCCATAGTCAAATTATTACTGAAGTTCAGCTTCACTTAGATGAAATCTCAACTATTAAAAATGGCCCAGAGCACGACCTATATGAAAAAATTCAACATATCGAACGTTTAGCACAGCAGCAACAACGCCCATTATCTGAGTTTGAAATAGCGCAAATTAATCAACTTCGTCAACAATCGCATCAACTTTACCAAACCGCATGGTTAGGTTACCTTCAACCACAAGCGGCATAAGGTACAATTAGAATAAAGTCATGGCGGTAGTAATCCGCCATGACTTGCTTGATCATTATTTATGACTCTTTGCTGCAATGCGTATAAAATAAATGCCACACCAAGCATACAAAATATTGCTATCTTATGTTTATCTCTCCTAAATAGAACCCATCACCACATGAATAAACCCAATATCCTAACAACCATCAAAAGCTTTTCTACAATCGAACAAGCACTTGATTACTTTGATATCGGTTATGATAGTCAATTTATTCATGCTAACCGTACCCAATTAATTAAGCGATTTAACGGCTATTTAATATTAGAAAAACCCAAAGACTGGTTTGCAGCACGTAGAGCATTAAAAAATGCTTATTGCCGAGTACAACGTTCACAATTAGACAAAACAACGAGACAAGCTTGCCGAGGGTGTACTAGCTGCCAAAGACGATAATGGCATAATAAAGCACACTAAATAGAATATTAAATGTAAAAAATAAAATAACATACAACCATAAATATACCGTGTAATTATAACCAACAACACCAACTCTTTATCTTAAATCCCTTCTAAGAATAACGAAAGTTAGGACTAAATTTAGTCACTCACTATTTAATGTTTAATTATTGTTAATATTAATATAATTTTTTGTATTGTTCATTTTATGCACTTGGTATTGATAATGTTATTTATTTGACCGCAATCATAATTACATTAATTCGCTTCTGATTTGAATTAATTCCCATCGTGAAAACGTTTTCAATCTTCTATTATTCTTCGCCATATTAAATGGATGCTTTCCAATATGGAGATAAATGATGGTTACACTATTTAGCCTTATTGTTATATTCCTTGTAGGCTTACTGATTTACAAGAAGTACAACCCACAAACAACATTACTGCTTGGCGGTATTATAATGATGGCTGCGGCTATTCTTTTTAGTACTGGCACACCACTACCTGAAAACATTTCAAGCGGTAATCAATGGCTTGATATTTTTACATTCCTAAAAAATACCACAGCCAAAACAGTGGGAACACTGGGTCTTATTATCATGGCAGTGGGCGGTTTTGCTAAATATATGGATCATATTGGCGCTTCACGTGCTTTGGTCAATATTGCCATTAAACCATTAGGCTACTTCAAAGCACCTTATCTTGTTATGGCTCTAGGTTATATCATGGGCCAGATCCTTAATATTTTTATTCCAAGTGCATCAGGCCTTGGCTTATTGTTAATGGTTACTCTATACCCTATTTTAGTGCGCCTTGGCGTGAGCAAAATGTCTGCCGTTGCCGTTATTGCAACCGCCGCTTGTTTAGATTTAGGTCCAGCCTCAGGGAACGTAAATTTAGCGGCGCGTACTGCTGATATTCCGGTAACAGAATATTTTATTACCTACCAACTACCTGTTGCCATTGCCACAATGATAACTATTGCAACGCTGCATTTCTTTGTTCAACAATGGTTTGATCGTCGCGCAATAGCTACTGATGAAGTAGAACTTCAAACACAAGATGATCACGTTGCGCCACCAGCATGGTATGCATTACTGCCAATTATTCCGTTAGCATTAATTATGATCTTTAGCCCAATGGCGATTGCATCAGTAAAAATAGATGTGGTAACTGCAATGTTTATTTCAATTGCAGTCGCAATGGTGTGTGAAAGTATTCGTCACGGTGCAAAACCTATCTTTAAAGATATCTTGGTTTATTTCGACAGCATGGGTAAACAATTTGCACGCGTTGTAACATTAGTTATTGCCGGTCAAGTGTTTGCACATGGTATGAAAGTGATTGGATTACTAGATACTGTAATTAATTTCGCGATTAATGCTTCATTGTCTCCTGCAATAATGATTATTTTGATGGTTATTATTATTACTTTTGCCGCTATCTTAATGGGTTCAGGTAATGCACCATTCTTCTCATTTGCAGCGATGGTACCTGACATCGCAAATAAGGTTGGTATTAACGCGGTTGTTATGTTGATGCCAATGCAATTAGCTTCAGGTATTGCTCGTTCAATGTCACCTATCACTGGTGCAATTGTCGCAGTAGCCGGAGTCGCTGATGTGTCACCATTTGAACTCGTTAAGCGCACCGCAATTCCGATGATTGGGGCGTTAATTGTTTCAACAGCAATGTCACTAATCATCGGCTTGTAATACAAGCAATAAAATAAAGAAAAACCCTGCTAGTTATTATAATGATAAATAACTATGCGGGGTTTTTTATTATCTCTTATTTACATTAACAAATAGGGTTAAATGCGCTCCCAAGGGCCATTTGCATTGCCGGGGTTGTCACCTTTTGTCCACCATTTGGCGCGGTAATTATTATCTTCAAAGATAACTTCATCACCACCACTATACGTTTTAGATGCTGACCACCCACCAACTTCGCCAGTATCCTCTTCTACCCATACAGAGGATGTTCCAGGGGTTTCGCCTTTCGTCCACCATTGAGCAGTATAAGTAACACCGTTATAGACTACGGTATCACCACTGTTATAAATAGTGTCGGTATTCCACGTATCACCAACAGCACCACCATCCGCTGCCACATTAACAACCACCGTTTGTTGGGTCGATGCTTCACCATCAGAAACCGTAATCACAACATTAACGGTCGTATCTGTTGTTACAGTTGGCGCAGTAACAGTAATTTTTGCACCAGTTTCAGTAACAGCTAGTTGTCCGGTTGATGCTGAATAAGTAAGCGTATCACCGTCAGCATCAGTCGCGGTTACTGTTATAACGACACTCTGACCACTTTTAACATCAACCGTTGCTGGTGCCGTTAATTCAGGCGCTGTGTTTTCAACAACACCAGACCCCTTCACATTAACAACGACAGATTGCGTTGCACTCTTACGGCCATCGGTCACTTTAACCACTACCGATGTCACGATATCAGTCGCAGTATTTGGTGCCGTATAAGTCACAGTTGCAGTACCATCTCCGTTATCAGTCACTTGCGCTTCTGTCGAGCTAAAGCTTAGACGATCACCATCGGTATCGGTTGCTGACACACTAAAGCTGATAGTCTCGCCAGACATTACGGCTTGCGCACTCGGTACGATTAATTCAGGCGCTGCATTAGGTGTGGTATTGGCACTAAAAACATCATCGATAGCTTCAGCTAATGGAGAACTAAGCTTCGTACATTCTTTTAACTTAGTTCCATGATTAATAAATGTGCCTTCACATTGAATATCACCGTGCACTTGCCATACAATTACGCCACCTAGGTCATTATCTACAATGTACTGTGCTTTTTTCTTAATAGATGGAACATCATCATAACTTAAGAAATATTTACCTTTCACAGCATAAGGGACTTCGGCATTTGCATCCCACTTATGCTCCCAGCCTGACGTTTTAACTATATAATTATAGTTTGGTGAACCTTCAAATTCTTTCCAGTTATCAACATCAACGGCACTGAGTAATGGACCATCAACAGACATATTATAAATACGCTTATCCGTTGGTGCGCCTAAATAAGCTTCAGCTTCTGTGGTCTGAACGCCACGACCATAAAACGCAGCACCAAAATTAATTTTTTCTGATGGAATGCCTTGCTCTGCCATCCAAATACGGAGAGTTTCTAAATCTAATCCTGCATATTCTTCTTCTGGATATGGATACAATGGCGCATTATGACCAGTAACATTTGACCATGCTCCGTTAAGGTCATACGTCATCATGTTAAAATAATCCATTGATTTAACCAAACGAGGCCAATTAAAACCTTCAAGTTTAGCGGTAGATGCTGAGAATGCGGCAGTCAATAATTTATCAGGACCAATACGTTTACGAATATCTTCCATTAGCTGTTCAAAATTAGCAAAATCAGTAGGATCGCCTGCAAAGTTCATTCCGCCAAACCCTGGATATTCCCAATCAATATCAATACCGTGGAAACCTAATGCCATTAACTTATCAAGATCTTTCAGGAAACGGGCTTTTTTAACAGGATCGGCAGCCATTTCAGGGAAGTGCTTAGACATACTCCAACCACCGAGTGATGCCATAACCTTAACACCTTTCTGATTAGCAAGATCAATCAAACCTGGTGCGCCACCTTCTTTTTTTAGAGGAATAGGCATATTACCTTCAATACCCGTTGGAGTATGAAGCCACCCTTGGCCACTTTTAACAAAACCTTGTGCTTTAACTTTTGCTAAATTCTCCGCATCCCATGGTTCATCAACAGGGTATTGATGAATATATTCCAACTCACCCCACAAAATATGGAAATCCCAGCTGGAATACACATCAGGATGTAATAATGGTCCCGGCTCTTGGACACTACCTGGCTTATAAATTTGCTTATTACGTAAATCACCACTGTGTAAAGTTCCGTCTTTAGCGACCCCAAAAAATGAGAAGTTAAGAATAGAATAGATATCCATATCTACGTTTAAATGGGTCGCTTCACCTTTTACTGAAAAACCAGCATTAGTGCCTTTCCATGCTTCCCATTGCGTTAAATAACCAATCACGTTTTTATTATGACTAGGGGCAGCCTGCACTTGAGCCGCAGTGCTTGCCAATAAGAAACCCGCAATAATGCTCGCAACTTTGGTTTTATTAAATCCATTTTCCATTTTGTGCTCCACGTTATGATTAATAGCTAATTGCCATTTCAGTTTTTATAATTTCAACTGTTTTTATAACGATCAGTAATGATATTTCTCATTAATAACCAGAACACAGTGTGATCGATCTTTTTTAGTTTAGCGAAAAAAAATCATATCTTTAGGCTCAATAGCTAACATTTATGCAACAAACAAGTGAAATAACATCTATTTTTAGCCACAAGATTCAAATAAAATCGCGTTTTAAAGCTAAAAATACAAAAGCAAACAGAGATAATATTTATATAAAAATATCATTCTACAAATAAAAAAGGGGCTTCTAGGACAATATTCGTCAGCAGGGAAATATGAAGCATAAAAAAAGCGAATCGTACGAAACGACCCGCTTATTTTTTAATTAATAATTGCAACAATATATTGATTATTAACGAATAAATCGATTATAAACAAATAATAGAATGAAAGCGCCCAATGTGGCAGTAATGATACTACCAATATTTACGCCTGTTGCGTGACCAAGTCCGATAAACTGACCAACAAAACCACCCACAAAAGCACCACCAATACCCAGTGCCATTGTTACAATCCAACCGCCACCATCTTCACCTGGCATTAACCATTTCGCTAATGCACCAGCAATTAAACCTAAAATAATCCAAGATATAATGCCCATTTTCTTTCCTCAATTGGCTAATTCTTCACTCTTAAAGAGATGATGTGATTATGGTACAAATAGACATATATCACACTATTGAGTTCAATAAAAATTTCATATCAATAGAAAAAAATCATAGATCAAACTTATTCATCATCATTTATAGACTTATTAATAGCGATTTACTGGCTTATAGTTTCATGTTTCAAGTAAACTACAGCCTGTTCAATAAGCGTTAATGACGCACATTTTTTATTCAATAAATATAGAGAGTGACATTTAATGAAGTACCAATGGATTTTATTTGATGCTGATGAAACTTTGTTTCACTTTGATGCATTTCACGGCCTTCAACTGATGTTTTCTCGCCATAATGTCACGTTCACTCACGCTGATTTTGAACATTATGAAACCATTAACCGCCCATTATGGGTTGATTATCAAAACGGAAAAATATCAGCAACGGAATTGCAAAATATTCGTTTTAAATCATGGGCAGCAACCCTTTCTCTATCAACAGAACAGCTTAATCATGATTTCTTAATGGCAATGGCTGATATTTGTACACCATTAACCGGAGCCAAGTCACTTCTAGAGGCATTAAAGCCACATGCGAAATTGGGTATTATCACCAACGGTTTTACTGCATTACAAGAAATTCGATTACAACGCACCGAGTTTAAAGATTTTTTTGATGTGCTAGTTATCTCAGAACAAGTAGGTGTCGCAAAACCTGATATTCAAATTTTTGATTATGCTTGTCAGAAAATGAACATGACGCAACGTCAAAATATTCTAATGGTTGGTGATAACCCGCAATCAGATATTTTAGGTGGAATCAACGCCGGAATGGATACTTGTTGGCTTAATAGTGAACAAAAATCACAACCAGAAGGTATTTACCCAACCTACACCGTATCTTCACTTGCTGAATTACAAGTACTGCTATTAAACCAACAATAAAGATCCACCTTTATAAGTGACCAGATGCTATTTCATAATGACAGTAATTCAGTTGTTTATATGGCATCTGGTCAGTGAAGGTAAAAAAAGTACCGTTTATTTTCTCATCACGCTTTACAAGTGTGCCAATACCGATTAAGTTTAAACCTCATTTTATTTAGAGCGTATAAGCTATGTCTCAGAACATTAACAACAATCAGGATGCTACAACCACAGCAACCTTACAGATTGCTTGTGCGCTAAACTCTGTCGTCGTCGTCATTCTCTGACGCTGACGGTTAACTTATTCGTCAGTAACGCTGGCGGATATGAATTTCACTTCTAAATTATCTCTTCCAGCATACTGACTCAGATTGTTTTATTTGAATTAAGGTATGTCATTTGAAAAGAAAAGAACTTGCAGCCATCGGTTTTATGACCTTTGCATTATTTCTCGGTGCTGGTAACTTAATATTCCCTCCCCTTATGGCACAGCAAGCGGGTGAAAACTGGCTCATTGCTATTGCTGGGTTTCTACTAACTGCTGTTGGTTTACCCGCATTAACACTTGTCGTTCTTGGTCGTTTATCTTCTGCTGACAAATTAACGGCGGCATTACCCAAATGGATGGATCGCTCGTTTTGGTTTTTAGTATTAACAACACTTGGGCCTGCTTTTGTATTGCCTCGTGCTGTGACCGTTGCCTATGAAATGGGAATAAAACCGTTTTATTCTGGTAATGGATTAATGGTTTTCTCTGCTGTTTTTTGTGCTCTTACATTAGCACTAGCTCTCAAGCCTGGTAAACTTGTTGATTATATTGGTAAGGTAATGACCCCTGCACTGATTGCAATGCTAGCACTACTGGCCATTTCAGCAGTAATAAATCCATTAGGCTCACCGACAGCCGCCACTGAAACTTACCGTCAAGCTCCTACTGTGAATGGACTTATTCAGGGTTACATGACATTAGATGCTATCGCTGCGGTTGCTTTTGGTTGGGTTATCATTCAAACAATTCGTAATACAGGAGTGAAATGCGACAAAGCCATTTCTTACTACACTCTTCGCATCGCCCTTATTTACGCATTTCTTATGTCACTTTGCTATCTTGCAATGGGATATTTAGGCGCAACCTCTTCTGATATTGCACCGCAAGCAACCAATGGTGGCGAAATTCTTACCCGTTATGCTGCTGGTGAGTTTGGAACATTAGGTCAACTATTATTAGCAACAATCACTCTAATGGCATGTTTAACGACGACTGTTGGTTTAACTAATGCTAATGGTGAATATTATAAAAACACCTACGGTATAACATTTAAACTTAGTGCCACGGTGATAATGGTACTCACTGCCATTATCTCTAACGTAGGTTTAGAAACCATTATTCAAGTAAGTCTACCGGCGATCTTAATTTTATGCCCAATTGCAATTTCGTTGATTATTTCTACTTTCTTTATTGGTAATCATTCAACACCAGAACAGCGTCAAATCTCGATTAGCCAAACAATCGTCGTTATTGTTGCAACATTATTTGGCAGCATTGATGCGTTAAATATTTTAGGTAAGCTACCAGCTAACATCGTATCATTTGCTGAACATTGGTTACCGTTATTTAGCTCACATGCTTCTTGGCTCGCCCCTGTTGCCATCACTATTCTTATCAGTAAATTATGTTCACGCGAGTGCAAAAGTCCTAATAAGGTTGCAATAAACTAAACTGTAACCACAAATTATCATTAAGAGGGCTAGTAAATTACTAGCCCTAGCATTTATATATTAAATTAAAAACAACGATAACTAACAATAAAAGCAATCGATATCATTCCCAAAAAAAATAACCCAGCAACAACATAACCATATGATAAGAAAGAATTTTATCATTATAGTATAATCATAATCAAAAAAAAATTAAAGAAAGTTATTTACAACACTAAGTTTTCTTTATATTTTTAACCCGTAATTCACTTATTTATTAATAGAAGTTGTTAACTTATGCATTCAATACGATTTGAATATAGAAAACAAAGATACTTAACATCAACGATAGCGGCTAACGCTTGGGTTGGTGTTGCTTCTATAACGATAAAAAAAACATCACGAATTATTTCCGCTTTTATCCTAGTGATTATTCGCTAGGCTGGCGGGCAAGCTTCCGTCAGCCATGCTGATGGGAGATAGTTTCAACTCTTCATATCTTCTTTCAGCAAACCTGCGGACCCCTTATTAACGAAGTAACAGCAATATAATACTTTTAAGCTATTAGTTACTGTTCAATATTTACTACAATGCAGGTATAACATTTGAAAACACAAGACTTACTCGCTATCGGTCTCATGACCTTCGCCCTTTTTCTAGGCGCTGGTAATCTAATCTTCCCTCCGGCGATGGGCTTAGATGCAGGTACATCACTAACGTCAGCTATGAGCGGCTTCTTAGTCACCGCGGTGGGTTTACCCGCTTTTACTATTATCGTACTTGGCCGCATTGGTAGTACTAAAAACCTGACTAAAGCATTACCTAAATGGTTAGGAACAACATTTTGGGTACTCTTGTTTACTGCAATTGGCCCAGCATTTGGTATGCCACGTGCCGTGACCGTTGCTTATGAAATGGGATTAAAACCTTTTTTCAAAGCCGATCATCTCGTTGCGTTCTCTATCGTCTTTTCAGCTTTAACCTTAATTTTAGCGTTTAAGCCCGGCAACTTAGTCAGTTACATTGGTAAAGTAATGACACCAGCACTGATTTTACTTTTAGCGGGTTTAGGACTTGCCGCATTCTTTTCACCACTAGGCGTACCAGCTGCACCTTATGGGGATTATCAACATAGCGCTGTTACCAGTGGTTTAATCCAAGGTTACATGACTATGGATGCTATCGCAGCCGTTGGTTTTGGCTGGGTTATCATTCAGGCGATTAAAGAAAAAGGTGTTGTTTCACAAAAAGGTATTGCAAATATCTCGTTTAAAGTTGCGATGATCTATTTTGTTCTTATGGGTGGTTGTTATATTGCGATGGGGTATGTTGGTGCAACATCAACCTCAATTGCAACCCACGGTATGAACGGCAGTGTGATCTTAACCCGTTATGTTGCAGGTGAGTTTGGCGCCTATGGCCAATGGATATTAGCTGCGATCATTATCATGGCATGTTTAACCACTACCGTTGGTTTAACCACTGCTTGTGCTGAATATTATCAGCAAACCTTCAAGGCTTCGTTTGGGTTTACTGCAACAATTATAGTGGTATTAACCGGTATTATTGCTAACTTCGGTCTTAATGATATTTTGAAAGTCAGCTTACCTGCTATCTTGGTTCTATGTCCGATTGCCATAGCCTTAGTTTTAGCATCATTAACAGCATCAGCCGTGAATGTTTCAACGTTGACGCATACTTCGGTATTAGTCACTGCAATGATCTTTGGCTCTGTTGATGCCATTAGTATTTTAGGCAAAATGCCAGCAGATCTTAACCAATTCTTTAACGAAGCATTACCACTATACCAAGCGCATGCTAGTTGGTTATTACCAACATTATTGATTTTAGTTATGACAACAATAATGGCACGATTACCTATCGTTGCACGTAAGTTTAATATTGTTGATTACCGTTTAGATTCAGTAACAAACAATTAATTTACAAGCGCGTAATGATAATTGGGGTTATCACAGCGCGCTTTTAAATTCTACATTAAGCTGCCATAAAAAAGCCTCTTACTGCTCTTCATTAATGATTGAGGCAGTAAGAGGCTTTTTATTACGCCAAGATCACATGATCTTATTCAGGTAAACGTTCACCTGTCATGAATGCGTGTAAGATTTCAGGCGTTAATTCACCCGCTTCTTCTAAACGCTTAAGCTCTGCCACAATTTTCTTTTGATCATCAATCGATGGAATCGGCAATTCTGGCTCTTTTTCATAATCATCAGGTAACGATATATTAAGATCGTGCATGGTAAACCCTTGGTTATCTAAAACAAATTAAAACTCATGCGATTATACACTGAAAATCGACCAGAGTTCAGCTTTACCACATTGTGACAGCTGAATTACAACGATGCTTGATGTTGAGCAATTAATCGATCCATTGTTTCTTGTGCGCGTAATTGAGCATGTTCAAATGTTTCTTCTTGGCTCATTGGTTCAACCACTTCATAGTAACATTTCAATTTAGGCTCAGTGCCAGAAGGACGCACAACAACACGTGCACCATCTTCTAAATGATAAATCAATACATCACTGATCGGTAAATTAATTGCTTCTACAGAACCATCTGCAAATGTACGTAATGATGTTTTAAAATCTTCCGTACTATGAATTGCTAATCCTGCAATCGCTTGTGGTGGCATAGCGCGTAATGAATCACCAATTGGAGCCGCGGTTGGATCAAGAGCAATACTCCGTTGAGCATTAATATATAAACCGTATTCACGATAAATAGCTTCTAATTGATCCCAAACCGTTTGCCCTTTTGCAGTTAATTCCGCTGTTAATTGTGCAAATGCGACTAATGCAGATAAGCCATCTTTATCCCATACTGTTGAGCCAATGGTATAACCTAAGGCTTCTTCGTAAGCAAATAAGAATTGATGAGTGTCAGTTTGACGCTCCATTGCAACATTGGTTAGCCATTTAAAGCCCGTTAGTGTTTGGTAATATTGTGCTCCAAGCGCCGTGGCTATTTTACCTAATAAGGTTGACGAAACAATCGTATTACCAACTAGGCTCGCAGATGGTTGAACATGGTTAAGTAAATAATAACCAAATAATGTACCTACTTGATCCCCTGTTAGCATCTGATATTCACCATCAGTACGGCGAGCAGCAACGGCGAAACGATCAGCATCTGGATCATTTGCACATGCTAAGATAGCACCATGCTGTTTGGCTTCTGCAATAACAAGATCCATAGCGCCAGGCTCTTCTGGATTTGGAAATTTAACCGTCGGGAAAGCGCCGTCGGGCTCTCGCTGAGCTGCAACACTATAAACATGAGTAAAACCAGCATCTGCTAATAAGGTTTCAGCCATCTCAGCGCCAACACCATGCATAGCCGTATAAGCTAAGTTTATCGCTTGTGGATTATGATGATTATTTAATAGTGGTGTTGCGTTTATAGCTTGTCGATAATCTTGATAATAAGCATCATCAAGCCACACTAATAACCCTTTTGCTTCCGCCTCTGCTAAATCCATGAGATGTAAATCAGATTGGGTAGCTTTATCTATTTCAGCAGCAATACCGGCATCATGAGGTGGAATAATTTGTGCGCCGTTATTCCAATACACTTTAAAGCCATTATAAGCTGGTGGATTATGACTAGCAGTCACCACAACAGCGGCGGCGGTGTGTAAATGCTTAACGCCAAAAGCCACAATTGGGGTTGCCGCTACTTTGATAGTAAGATAAACCTTAATGCCTTGTGCAACTAATACTGCTGCCGTATCGTGAGCAAATTGGCGTGAATCAGGGCGCCCATCATAACCAATCACTACCCCTTTATGAGCAGCGTTGCTATCAGTACGAAGTAAATATTGACCAAGACCTGTCGCTGTTTCTTGAATAACTAATCGATTCATGCGATTAGGGCCTGCACCAACAACACCTCGTAAACCTGCAGTACCAAACTCTAAACGACCATTGAAGCGATCGGCTAATTCTTCTGTCGCATTATCTGCAACTAATTGTTGTAATTCTTGACGTGATTTAGGGTCAGAGTCACGTTGCAGCCAACGTGTTATTTCATTATTCATTATTGTTATCCTAGTACGTTTATCATCATAACAATGCAATGATAATGACTGACCATGAGGGTGTTTACAGACACTATCATCGTATATCTATTTATCATTATCATCGTTTAAGCAATGTAAATGATAAATACTCTCATTAAAATATGCTCTATTGGCTTCAATTACAACAGCCTTGAGGCAACATTTAGTGAGCAAACGATTACTTTTATTTGAGTATATTCGTACTAATTATGCATCATATTAAAACAGTAATACCTAAAACGTCTCTCCGCCAAATATTTTGAATATAAAAAAAGCCTCAAAAGAGGCTTTTTTCAAATTACAGTTTTACCACATCAAATCATCTGGAATAACAAAATCTGCATATGGGTCATCTTCATCGACAATACTGTCATCAACCACATTATTAAGCACAATTGATTCTTGGTCACGTAATGCAATCTTATCGGCAACAGCGGCAGGAATAACTTCATAGCCATCAAGATAACGGGCAATCGCAAGGCGGCCATTAACAAGCTGCTTTTGTATTAGAGTATCAACATAAATTTTCTTCACCGTCGTACCATCGGTAAAGTTATAACCAATATCACCGTTATTACGATCTAAACGGTTCATTTCGATTAGTTGCTTAACTTGTGCTAAAAATGCTTTCTGTTGCGCATCTTCATCTCGCTGACGATTGAGTGCTTTGTCTTTCTCTAATTGAGATACACGGTTTTCCTCAACAGCAGCCTTTGCTTCTTTCGCTTGTGTGCGTGATTTCTTTGTTGTCTTACCGGCTTTTTTTAGCTTTTTCTTATCGATAAGACCTGCTTTTAGCATTTGCTCTTGTAGGCTTAGCTTTGCCATTGAAACTCCATCAATTATTCGTTACGACGAGTGACTCTTCCACTCATTGATTAATGAACGCCATTATCTCTGTTTGCTCTAAAACAGGTCAAGCATTGCTGCACATTGTGGTCATTATTTCCAAAATAATTTTGTCACCCTGATCACATTTAAGCAGGAATGCTTATCATCACAACATGGCTTATTTTTACATTAAAATGTCATAAAATGCTGAATATTTAATCTTATTTTTGTATTATTATTAATAACATGCTTATTAATAGCTGTAATTAATACATTTAATAAGGAACATCATATGAGCTTATTAGATCTTGTGCGTGGCATTTATATATCACGATTTTTAGTAACCGCATAATAATCTTATCGAGCAAAGGATCTTAATTATGAATATGGTAGAAATTATTCGTCTTGGGGCACAATTTTTTAATCAATCACGTGCAAATACTCAATCTACCGATGAAAACAGTATTTTCGCTGCATTATCATCTTTACTAGGAGGGAATGAACAAGGTCAACACGTTGATCTTCAAGCTTTTATCAAAACCCTTCATCAATCAAATTTATCCCATATCGCTAACTCTTGGCTAAGTAACGATATGAATGCTACTCTTTCAGCTGCCAATATTACCACCCTCTTTGGTGCACAAAAGCTGACTACATTAGCCTCACAACTGCATATGGAAGAGCCAGATCTCATTATTGGCCTACAAGATGCATTGCCGACTATGATAGATCAAGCCAGCCCTGGTGGTGATATTGACCATACTTTACTTGTTCAACCCACAGGAGAAATTAATAGTATTGATGATTTAATGGATATCAATAATCTTAAAAATTTCGCCTCAACTATTTTTAATAAAAAATGATGTGTTAGCTCTATTTATAAGCCGCAGCATCTAAATGACGCTGCGGCTTTTATACTCGTTGAAAATCATACACCGAACCCAATTTTAAAATATGGGTCAATTCATCTAATGCCGTTTGCGATGCTAACAATAATGCAGGATCGGTGAAGTCATTTTCAACTAAACGATCCCGATAATGTAAATCGATCCATTGTTGTAAACGTCTAAACAAGCTATCAGTTAATAAGACCGCAGGGTTCATTGCTTGATGTTCGGCTTCCGTTAATACGACTCTTAGCCGTAAACACGCAGGCCCACCACCATTTTGCATACTCTGATTCAAATCAAATAAATCAACCCGATTAATTCCTTGTTTTACTTGTAATAACTGTTGAATATACTGCCATACATGAGGGTTATCTCGACATTGCTGCGGTAAAATCAAACTAATATCACCATTAGGTAAAGTAACTAATTGCGAATTAAACAAGTAACTACTTATCGCATCATTCACACTCACCTTATTATCTGGTACTTCAATAATTGTTAATTTGCCACCCATTTTTTGTTGAAGTTGTAAATAGACATCCGCTTGATTTAAAAAAGCATATTGATGACAAAATAAGGTTTGCTGATTTCCAACCGCAATAACATCATTATGAAATACACCTTGATCTATCAATAATGGATTTTGTTGAACCATAATAACTTGCTGAGGATCTAGCTGATGTAATCGTGCAATAGCAGCACTGGCTTCATAAGTTTGTCTTGCTGGATAACAAGATGGGGATAGTTGGCTATGATCAAAGCCATAACGCCCAAAAACAAACATTTCTACACCTTGATCTTGATGTTGAGCACAGAAACGAGTGTGGTTAGCAGCACCTTCATCACCTAATTGTGCCGAGGTTGGTAATGGTGAATGATGGCAAAAATGATTATCGTCATTGAACATCGCAGCTAAAATACGTGCCGTTGTTTGCGGTTCAATGGACCGATGAAAATGACTCGCTAGATTTGCGGGCGTAAAATGTATACGTTGATCTTGCGTATCTGCTGACGGCGATACTGTTGCTGCATTAGCGGCCCACATACTTGATGCCGAATAACAACTGGTTAATAGCTTAGGTGCATGTTGTGCCGCTTGTTGTAATACTCTACGATCACTGCCACTAAAGCCTAATCGACGTAACATCTTTATATCTGGTCGCATCTGAGGTGCTATCACCCCCTGTATCAAGCCTAAATTAGCGAGAAATCGCATTTTTTTTAAACCTTGTAAAGCCGCCATTTTAGGATTTGAAACTTGATGACTATTGGTCAAAGATGCAATATTACCTGTCGATAAACCACTATAATTATGCGTCGGTCCGACTAACCCATCAAAATTAGCTTCATGCGCCATCATTCACTTCCTCCATGACGAATATAAGACATGTATTATTATTATAGCTTGTGCCTATTTAATTAATTTCAGCCTCAGTTAAGACCCATGGTTTATCATGCTCAAAACTAAGGTCGGACTGGAATCGGTGTAATTCTGCTCAGTGTTTTATAAAAATCGAAAAAAACGCCATTTAATTATTGCGTAATAGCATCAACATCCCTAAAATTAACTCATCCGATGAGTCTTATAAATATTTATTATAGCAATTACCAGTTGTACTACTGTAAATAATAGCTACAATGCCCAGCCCCAAACCAAAGCGTGGCATTTCAAACTAAGGTTATGCTCTATGAAAGTAAAAGTAGTCGATTTTATCAAACGTAAGCGTGAAGTGTTATCACATCACCAGTTTGAATTTAAAGACTGGCTATCACCATCAATTCGCGATTACTGGATCGAATTTCTCAATAAAGCCAACAGCAGTCACTTTGCAACTTGGGTAAAAGATCATAACCTCGTGTCAATATCTAATGGTGAAACGGTATCTGATCCCATTGAGATTGAAATGCATCCGGAAGCAACCAAAGTCATGAATGAACTCACTGCATCATTGGGTGAAGAGATTCATGTTGGCGAATGGTTGACCGTTGATCAATTACGTATTAATAATTTTGCCAATGTCACAGACGATCATCAATGGATTCACACAGATCCAGAAAAAGCAGCAGCAGAATCTCCTTTTAAAACAACCATTGCTCATGGTTTTTTAACGCTTTCACTCCTCTCTGTATTAACAGACAGTGTTGATCCTGCTAGTCCAAAATTTCCATCTGCAAAAATGACCGTGAATTATGGCTTAAACCAAGTTCGATTCCCTTATCCCGTTAAATCTGGCGTAAATATTCGTGCTAGAACAAAAATTCAATCTGTAACACCGATAAAACGTGGCTTAGAAATAGTGCAAGAAATTACTGTTGAAATCGAAGGCTGCCGTCGCCCTGCTTGTGTTGCAGAATCCGTTATGCGTCTTTATTTTTAGTTTTTAAGGCTAATACATAACATTTATTTGAAAAAGCCGCGATGTCGGCTTTTTCTTTATTTACGATTTATTCAAGAACAAAAGCAAAAAAACACCACTTTCATAACCTTAGCTATTCTGAGCTACATAGGCTTACAACTTAAAACCTAACTTTTCATTAATGGTTATTTACCTACAGAAGAAGACTGGTATGGTAGCCGAACATTTTTTGGCTGGGTATCATCATGAACAAGTGGATAAAATTTATTCCCCTCATTTTATTGATTGGCTATTTCATCACTTATGATGTTTTTAACCAAGCAAGTCAATCGACACCAACAGAACAAACAACGAACAATCAGTAACTAATCTAGTCCTAATAATATTTTTATAGTACCAATAGATTAGAGGTAGCATGGTAATCTGTCCATGCTCTTACTGACGACTCTTTTTTACACCGCGCCCAACCCTCACTCCACATCTCGTTACAAAATTCACCATTAAAACTCACCTATCCGTTACAGTTATAGTGTTAAGCCACAACAAATAGTAACCTTACCTTGCAATTATCGGTATTTGCATATCAAAAATGTGATGCTATCCTCATTACATAATCTAGAAAACAACAAGATTCTCTAGACATACCATAATTAAAATCATTTTACCAAATCACATTTGTTCCAGTTTATGAGTGTGATTTGGTTTTTTTTACATTCCTCGCCAACAAAATTTCCTATTCTGTATTGACTGCTTTACCTCTTTCAAATGACAAGGTAAATTCATGACATCCACATTTAGTTAGGTATGCGTGATGTCTTCAAAAATTAGAGTGCTGATTTCAGACTCAACCAATCCATGGTTCAACCTTGCTGTTGAAGATGCTATTTTCCGTACAATGTCTCCCCATCAACAAGTCTTATTCTTATGGCGTAATGACAATACCGTTGTGATTGGCCGAGCACAAAATCCATGGAAAGAATGTAACACTCTAAAAATGGAACAAGATGGCATTACGCTAGCTCGTCGTCAAAGTGGTGGTGGTGCTGTTTTTCATGATCTTGGTAATACCAACTTCACTTTTATGGCTGGTAAACCCGATTACAATAAAACGATTTCAACCGACATTGTACTGACCGCATTAAAAAAACTAGGTATACACGGTAAAGCCACAGGCCGTAATGATTTAGTTGTTGAGGATACTGAAGGCGAACGTAAGTTTTCAGGTTCAGCCTACCGTGAGACGATGGATAGAGGCTTTCACCATGGTACCTTACTGCTCAGTGCTGATCTAACTCGACTAGCAAATTACCTCAATCCCGATAAAAAGAAACTAGCAGCAAAAGGGATCACTTCCGTTCGTTCACGAGTCACTAATCTCAACCAAATTGTCGCAAATATTGATCATCAAATGGTTTGTGACGCTATTATTGAGACCTTTTGTGATTACTATCATGAACAGGCTAAAATTGAACATATTTCACCACAAGCCGTGCCAGAATTAACGGGCTTTACTGAAACCTTCGCGAAATTTAGTCGCTGGGATTGGAATTTTGGTAATACGCCCCAATTCACACACACTATTGATGAACGTTTTACTTGGGGTGGTATCGAATTGCACCTTGATGTAAATAAAGGTGTGATTACAGAAGTGAAACTCTTCACCGACAGTTTAGAGCTTATGCCATTGGAGTTGCTAGAACAACGATTGCTTAATTTACCTTATAATGCGACAGCAATAAATACGGCCATAGATAACCTTGCTATAGAATATCCACAATATAATGACGTATTAATGGATATTGCTTATTGGCTACAAAATACCATTAATTAATATAATTATTATCATGAAAAATAATAACAAGACCGCTTTAATCACGGTCTTGTTACTGATTTTATTTCTTCAACTGATCACAATCATCACAACACGGATTTAGCTTTCTCTCCTGACAATTGTATGGCTCAATATGAATAATAATATCGGCAACTTCATCTAATTCATTTAATAAATGTGTTTTAAAGTTCTCAGTAATATTATGTGCACGATCAACGGTCATTTCAGGATCAACCAGTAAATGAAAATCTAACAAAATAATACTACCTGTACGACGACTTCTTATCTCATGAACTTCTTTAATATCTTTGTCTTCAGCTGCATATGCTTGAATTTGTTTTTCAATATCAGAATCTGCTTTAGCTTCAGTCAACTCTAAAATTGCAGGCCATAATATATCAAACGAGGCTTTTAATATCATTGCTGTAACGATTAATGCCGCAATTTGATCTAAATAATGAAATGTTGGGAAAAAGTAATTAGCAATAACAGCAATCGCAACAGGCAATGAACTCAATGCATCTGAACGATGGTGCCAAGCATTTGCATATAGAGCGCGACTATTAATTTTTTTAGCTTGAATAACAGTCCAACGATACAGTACTTCTTTGACAACAATAGACACTACAGCCGCACTAAATGCTAATATTCCTGGCTGTAAATGTGACTCAGTATTTATTGAATGCAAGGAATCCCAGCCAATACCAAGTCCCACAAGCGCTAAAATAACACCTATAAAAATATTAGTTAACGTTTCAAACCGACCATGACCATAAGGGTGTTCTTTATCTGCTGGTGCCGTCCAGTAACGAGAGCCAATCAAAATTGCCGTATCTGTTACTAAATCAGAGAAACTGTGTACACCATCGGCAATAAGTGCCTGACTGCCAGTAAGTTTACCTATCGTAATTTTTATAAATGCTAAAGCAATGTTTGCAATAGATCCGACCCAGGTAACTTTCTGAATTAACTTCACTGCCGTTGTAGACATAACGCCCCATAAAAAAGGAAGAATGGATTCGATTATGATAACGAATTTAGCCCATTAAATGTGATCTTTTTTATATTTATAGCGACTTTATTGTGTCATTTGAAATACCATGATAACAATGACAATCAATTGTATGATCATTCACCATTCCCACCGCTTGCATAAAAGCATAACAAGTTATATTGCCAATAAATTTAAATCCATGCTGCTTTAGAAATTGACTCAGTGCCTGTGAGGTTGCGGTCGTCGTGGGAACCTGATCTTGTGATAACCACTGGTTGATTTGAGGCTCATTATGAACAAACTGCCAGAGTGGCGTTGCTAAATTGCCGTACTGACGTTGTAAGGCTTGTGCAGCACGTGCATTTGTAAACACCGAGCGTAACTTACTGCGGTGCCGAACAACATCATAACTCTCAACGATTGTCGTTATGCGTGATTCAATTTCTTGATCGCTATAGGCAGCAAGCTTATCAATATCATAATTCTCAAAAGCTTCATTATAACTCGCGCGTTTTTTTAAAATAGTATACCAATTAAGCCCAGCCTGAGCGCCTTCCAATGTTAAAAACTCAAATAAATAGCGGTCATCTTTATGCACTTTCCCCCATTCTTCATCATGATATTGGCTTTCTATATTTGAATGATTTGCCCAATAACAACGTGTTTGTAACTCTGCCATTTCAATCCTATAAATTATATTATTTTGAATTTTATAAAATACTTAAAAACATTAATAAGTATACCTAAGATTATATTCATTTAATCTTAAATTATTTTAATAGAAGTTGTTTGCAAGCATCATTATTACTTCAAAACACTTATCTACATCACATTATCTATATTAACTATCAATATGTAGTTTTAGTTTGGTTACTTTACTGCATACTAATAATGTCTATAGCATAGATTGGTTCATTAAGGGATTAAGTATGAAAAATATTGCGGAATTTATCGCACAAATAGAACGTGATAAGTGCACATATAATGCTTGGGTATACGAAAAAGAAGGATGCTATAAACAATTAAAGTGTAGTAATACTATAAATTGTTATTCATACCTTAAGGAGATTACTGAATACCATTTACAAATTGTCGTTGAATTAAACAATAATAATTTAGACAACTATTTATTATTGCCAGAAATTAATATTGTGACTCATATTGGGTTTAATAATCAAAAAGTAACGTCTCTTGCAGCATAAACAATTAAAATAATAATGAAAACTTAGGCTAGTTTGCATTTATAATAAAAACAGATCATATGGTCTGTTTTTTTAATTTCTTTCATTATGAAATGTCTAATTACTAAACGTAATTAAAACCAACAATACATATGCTTCTTGTTGGTTATAATAAACATTATTTAGTTATAAAACAAATCTTAATTTATAAAAAAGTGACGTGCATCGAAAGCTTTACTGTGTTTTCGATAAATTATATAGCATGATTTCTTTTCCTGCTTCACAAGCAGAATATCCCTGCTGCCAGCCATCAGTAAACTGCTTCGATCTATTCTCTAACGTCATGTCTTGAATGTGGCTATATCCAGCAACGTTTGCCTTAGCAAGAGCCGACTCACAGCCTTGATTATAGCCATAGTGATAAATGCTGTTGTACTTAACGTCACTTATATATTCGTCGGGTAAAAATCGCATTTCACCGTCATCAGTATGTGTACAGCCAACAACGAATAGTGCCATGCTACAAATAGCTATTATTTTAGGTTGCATGTTATCTCCTTTACCATGCTTATTTAACTCTTCTCAGTGTAGCAATAAATTATATTTATCACTGAAAATAAACCCATCTCTTTGAGCTAATGCAAAAAAAACCGCCAACATTACTGCTGGCGGCTGGCTTATTACTTATCGTTAATAAAATATCGTTAACGATTAAGGATCTTGTGACTCAGGTTTTGGTAGGTAGTGTTCAGGTTTTAAACCTACAAATTCAGGAAGTAATGTACCTACTGAAATTGATGACCATGTACCGGTTAACACACCAATAAACATCGCAATTGAGAAGCCCTGTAGCGACGCACCACCCAATAACCATAATGAGCTGATCGTCATCAACGTTGTACCTGATGTCACCATCGTACGTGAGAACGTTGCAATAATCGCTTCGTTGTTGGTTGCTTCAATGTCTTGCTTTGGTTTCGCAATCAGAAGTTCACGAATACGGTCGGCAATAACAATCGAGTCATTCAATGAATAACCCAAGATAGCTAAGATAGCGGCTAGTACGGTTAAGTTAAATTCCATTTGCGTCATAGCAAAGAAACCAACAGCTAAAATAACATCGTGCATTAGGGCAAGTAATGCACCCGCAGCAAGACGCCATTCAAAACGGTAGCTTAGATAACCTAGAATACAAAGCATTGTTACAAGTAATGCTAAACCACCTTGAGATGCCATTTCAGCACCCACTTGCGGGCCAACAATACTGGTATTTAAGACTTGTACTTGTGCATGTAGCGGATCAAGTACTTGCGTGATGTCTGGGTACGTTACACCTTTTGGTGGAACAGCATAACGTAGAATCCAACGGCCAGGTTCATCAGCGGCTATTACTACAACATCTTGCTTAAAGCCCGCATCCATCAGTGGTTCAATTTCACTGCTGGTGATTTGGCTGTTCATCTGTACTTCACTAACAACACCGCCAGTAAAATCAAGACCCCAGTTTAAACCACGAATACAGATGAAACTGATCGAGATAACCATTAGCGCAATTGACACAATACCTGTCATATAACGCAATTTAGTTAAGTTTGTAATAATCCAATTTTTCATTGCGTTAAACCCTTACATCTCGACGAGAATCACGACCCCAAACCAAGTTAATAATGGCGCGGGAAGTAAATATACCAGTGAACATACTGGTTAGAAGACCTAGACCTAACGTCAATGCAAAGCCTTGAATTGGACCATTACCAATAGAGTAAAGAACCACTGCGGTGATCATTGTTGTAAAGTTGGCATCGAAAATAGTACCAAATGCACTACTGAAACCACGATCAATCGCTTGAGCAAAACTGCGCCCATCTCGAACCATATCGCGAATACGTTCAAAAATAAGCACGTTGGTATCCACCGCCATACCCACGGTTAATACCAGACCAGCAATACCCGGTAAGGTTAATACCGCACCAGGAATCAAAGCAAGTAAACCGAATAGCATGATCATGTTCGTGATCAACGCAATATTTGCAACCCAACCTAGACGACGGTACCACAATGCCATAAAGACTAATGTCACACCTAAACCTAGCGCTAACGCTGCGAAACCATTTTTAATATTTTCAGCACCCAATGTTGGACCAATTGTGCGCTCTTCAACGATAGTTACTGGCGCAGTTAATGAACCTGCACGTAGTAGTAATGCTAATTGTTGTGCATCAGCTAGTGAACCCGCACCCGTAATACGGAAACGACTACCTAACTGAGTTTGAATGGTTGCAACACTGATGATCTTGTTGGTTTGTACTGTTTGACCTTTCGCGTTACGAGTATATTCGCTAAACGAAGTCGCCATTGGCTGACCTACGTTATTACGAGAGAAGTCTGACATCATGCTGCCACCAGCACTGTCTAAGGTAATATTAACCTCAGGCGTACCCATCTCACCCATACTCGCACGAGCATCGATAATGTGATCACCCGTTAATACAGGCTTACGGCTAACACGTACAGGACGGCCATCTTTGTCGTCAATGATCATGGTGCTACCAGTGCCCTCTTGCTTAACAGCATAGAAAGCCAAACTTGCCGTTGCACCGATAACATTTTTCGCAGCAGCTGGATCTTGAACACCAGGAAGCTCGATACGAATACGGTTTTCACCTTGACGCTGTACAGACGCTTCAGTAATACCAAGCTGCTCAATACGGCCACGCATCGTTTGCAAGTTCTGCTGTACGGTTAGGTTACGCAGGTTAGTTTGCTCATCTTCACGCATAGACAATACTAAATTATTGCCTTCGCCATTCTTCGCTTGCCATTGTGGGTATTGGGTACGAAGGTATGTGCGAATCTTATCATTCGCTTCTTCAGTTGGCAGACGCACAATAACTTGGTTGTTAGTGGTCATTTCTGAACGTGCAGCACGAATATCTTGCTTACGGAAATCACTACGAAGATCGTCAGTCAGCTGCTGTGCATGCTGCTTGTAAACTTCTTTCATATCGACATCAAGTAAGAACTGAACACCACCACGTAAATCAAGACCTAACTTAATAGGCTCAAAACCTAGGCCTAATAGCCATTTTGGTGCCGCAGGTTCTAATGCTAACGTTAAGCGGTCTTCATTATGAATAATGCTGTTTAACGCTTCTTTAGTATTAGTTTGTTCTTTGGTTGAATTAACCACCACAATCGTACGAGTTGGCTGCTGTTCAATAGTTTTGGCTTCAATGCCTTTTTCTTTTAGAACACGTTGAATCTCAAAAGGTGTTGGCATTGCGCCGCCTTTCGCACTGATTTGTACTGCTGCATTTTCGCCATACCATGTTGGAATAGCACTAAGCAACATAATCGAGACCGTCACAATTAACACAACATATTTCCATGCTGAGTAATGATTCAGAATCTGTTTATTATTCTTTTTTCTCATTATTTTAAGCCATATCTCTAGCAACAAATCATATTGTTGCGACCGATAACACATCAATAATTATTATTAACTTTTCTCATGGAATTTGAGAAAGCAACCCGTTATTACCATATTCACAGCCGATAATATTGAGTATTAATAATAGCTATTGATAGATTTAATACATAAATTAATAAAACGTTTTATGTGTCGATGAAAGCAACATCACTAAGTAAAGCACACCATGCCATAAATGACATAAGTGCCCGTAATGTCTTATGCGGTAACGAACGAATGTCCGTAATGTGAATAGAGTAAATTTGAGTCTTTCCAGCCAGATACGCGTGATGATGAGGGTTTTATATTTAAAATCCAATCACTTTGTGGGCTGAGGGGCTCGGCATACCCAATGGCAAGCATAGGTATAGGGAGTAAGGGGAATTCAAAGGCTAATTCAAATGTCGGCGCAATTTCATCAGCACTATGATAAAAACTATTCAACGATCGTGTCGAAGTATTAATCATATTTTGTAAATTAATCACTTCAACACGATGATGCTTACCACTATGAGGTGGCAATTTAAGATTGGTTGGTGATGGAAAATTCCATACTAATCGCGTGTTATAAAAAGAAACGGGTAAACCATTATTACTTACATAGCGATCCGTTGGATGTTTTTGTGTCGGCGTTTGATTCGTCTCATGATGCAGAGCACGATCAATATAACTCGCAGTCTCTATCGTCACCTTTGTAGCATTAACCACCTTTAGGTTAAGTACTGGTGCTTCAAGAACATCCGTATATACAGGACTGGTCGAGGTGAAATGCATAATGTTTGTATGTGTCGATGCCGAAGCAAATGAACTTGCTCCTAGACATAACACCAATAACATTATACGTAACACACCTGTCAACATTAGGTTTGACTAAACCAATCCATAAAATAAAAGTGAGTGTTATGATAATTGCCAACACAAATTGTTACAAGCGATTAATTTCAAATAATTAATCCTATTGATAAACCTCACTTATTTACATAAAACACATACAAGGTATAGCTATTTACGCAATAATGCAGTCTGTTATGATGTTACAAACTGCTCACAATTAAAATCAAGGAAGTATTAACGATGACAGCAAACGTTGCTTTTTTAGGGCTTGGAACTATGGGCTATTCGATGGCCGGCCACCTTGCCAAAGCGGGTTACCATGTAACTGTTTATAATCGAACTCAAGCAAAAGCCGACGCTTGGACTCAAGAATATAATGGCACTATTGCCCTCACACCTTGTGACGCGGTAACAAATGCTGACATTATTTTCACTTGTGTAGGCAATGATGATGACGTCCGTGAAATTTATAAAGGTCAACAGGGAATTTTAGTCACCGCAAAGCCGGGAGCTATTTTGGTCGACCATACCACGGCATCAGCCGATGTGGCGCGTGAAATTGCTGATGCCGCACATGCTATTGGCTGTGACTTTTTAGATGCTCCCGTCTCAGGCGGTGAAGCTGGTGCGATTAATGGTTGTTTAACCGTTATGGTTGGCGGCAATGAAGCAGTATTTAATAAAGCCAAACATGCTATTTCACAATATGCAAAAGCAACAACATTAATGGGCGAAACAGGTTATGGCCAAATAACAAAAATGGCTAATCAGTTATGTATCGCAGGTGTATTACAGGGCTTATCCGAAGCGGTAACACTTGCGAAAGCAGCAGGGCTTGATATTCACACCATGACCGAAGTATTAAAGCACGGTGCTGCTGGCTCATGGCAATTAGAAAATCGAGCGCAAACCATGGCGGCTGATTCGTTTGATTTTGGCTTTGCTATTGATTGGATGCGTAAAGATCTCGCTATCTGCTTTGATGCGGCAGAAAAACTTAACGTGGCATTACCATTAGCAAAACAAGTTGATAGCGAATATGAAAAGCTACAACAGCGTGGATTTAATCGCGCTGATACCTCAGTCTTAATCAAGCAATTTGATAAGTAGCGACTGAAAACCCCCATCAATAAATACAACAAAGCCGTAGCAACAACCATTGCTACGGCTTTGTTCTTACGCTATTTCTAGCTTGATTAACTTGTTACATCTCGATTATAACGTAACGAAAATACCCGCTAGCGTAGCACTCATTAAGTTTGCTAACGTTGCCGCCATTACTGCTTTAAAGCCCAATTTAGCAACATCACTACGACGCTCTGGTGCCATAACACCAATAGAACCGATCTGAATCGCAATAGAGCCAATATTAGCAAAGCCACATAATGCAAAGGTAATAATAACTTGAGTATGTTGTGATAATGTTTCTTTTACCGATGCAAAATCCATAAAGGCAACAAATTCATTAAGAATCAGTTTTTCACCAATGAAGGTACCCGCAGCCATCATTTCATGAGTTGGCACGCCAATAACAAACGCTAATGGTGAAAAGATATAACCCAGAATAAGTTGCATGCTCAGTGGCGTAGTTGCAAACCATTGTGATGCGGTATCCATACCAATTGCAGACGTTAAACTCGCAAGACCATAACCCACTTGCTCAAGGCCAGCATTCGCCATTGCAATCACACTCACAAACGCAATTAGCATCGTACCAATTGCAACTGAGACTTTCATACCATTCATTGCGCCCGCAGCCAATGCATCAATCGCATTACTGTGCTCACTGGTCGCCATCTCGATTTCAACTTGTTCTTCTGGTACTTGTTGTTCAGGCACTAAAATCTTAGCCATTAACAAACCACCAGGTGCGGCCATAAAGCTAGCTGCAATCAAAAATTTAAGATCAACACCTAAGCCTGCATAACCACCTAAAACTGAACCCGCAACAGATGCCATGCCACATGTCATTACAACGAAAAGTTCAGAGCGGGTCATTTTAGCTAAGAATGGACGTACCAATAATGGTGATTCACCCTGCGATAAAAAGATATTACCCGTCGCGACTAATGATTCCGCACGGCTAGTACCCAATAGTTTTTGAATACCGCCACCCAACACTTTAATTACCCATTGCATAATACCGAAGTAGTACAACAGTGAAATTAAGGCACTAATAAAGATCACCAATGGCAATACACGGATCGCAAACACAAAACCGCTTTTTTCAATATTAGACAAATCACCGAAAACAAACTGAATACCAACATCAGCAAAGCTCAATAGGCCAGCAATACCATGGCTCATAGCGCCAAGCATTTTTTGACCAAGAGGCACATACAATACCAATGCAGCAAAACCCGCTTGTAATACTAAAGCACCCAGCACAGTGCGCCAGTTGATAGCTTTGCGGTTATCTGAAAGTAAAATTGCGAATAAAACCAGTACGACAATACCGGCCAAACTAATTAACAACTGCATTATTTCGTCCTATTGTGTTGCGAATAATGTAGGTATTGATTGTGTTGTGGCATCGGAAAAACATTTGCTGAAGGATCAACAAAAGATGGATATTACGCCAATATGCGTAAATAACTAAAGGGGTGTTCGTCCAATGGTACAACATACAAGTCACCTAAATTAACAAGCTATAGTTAACGCCGGTCCAACTCCGTGGGTCGTTCACATATCCTAGTGACAGCTTGTAATAAGGTGGCTGAACGTAATTGTTCTGGCCGAGGCGAGAGTATATAGAGATCTTGGTCACATTAAAAATTTAGTATAGTGTTTTTTTACATTTATACATAATTAGCACAAATAATATGCTAAATACTGCTTTCCTTAACCTTTTCCTTAAAAAATGCGCACAAAAAAGCCCAGTTACTTTGATATAACTAGGCTTTAAGAATTAAAAATACCACCAGCAAATACTGCCATTGGTAATTATTTAGTTAATGCGGTGTTTAGCCATTGATCAAATGCAGTTTTAGGCATGGCACCATTGAGCATGTCGACCATTTTACCGCCTTTAAACACCATAATGGTTGGAATACTACGAATGCGGTATTGGCCAGCCAATGCTTGTTGCGCTTCTGTATCGATTTTAACGAAACGAGCAGCACCACTACGTTCATTCGCCACATCAGCAAATACAGGAGCAAAACCTACGCATGGACTACACCAAGGGGCCCAAAAATCGACAACAACAGGTTTATCACCATTAATTAGGTTTGCAAAGTTATCAGCAGTACCTTCAATTGGCATACCATCAAGTAATTTTTCTTTACAAGTTCCACATGTCGCTTCATCGTTTACACGATCAAGGGGTAAACGGTTCAATACTTTACAATGTGGGCAGCGAGTTGTCATGGTTGTCATAATGAATTTCCGAATCTAATTCTAAACTATTGCTATTTAATCTATCCTTATCATTCTCAAAACAAAAGCTGTTTTTACTGATTAAGCTAATAGGGAAAACCTATGGATTAAGAACGGCGTTATATCAACAACCAACAACAATAATAAACCTAAAAAACTAAACGGATTAAAAGGTTAGCATTTTAATCCGTTTAAGCAATTTCACAGCCTTATTCAGTTAATGGCTGCTCTGCTGCAACATTGTTTACTTTAGAGCAAGTCCAACCTAGCGTACCTAGTTTGGTGGCAAATGCTTGAGCTTTACTTTCACAATAACCGACCTCATGGTTTGCACTCCATAACACTTGGCTACCGCTCGATTTTATATATTGCACATCACAAGGTACTTTGTTACCCGGTTGACTATAAACGACTTCAACAGTGCGCTCTGCTGTACCATTTTTACAAACATAAGCCTCTTGTGCTGATGCTTGAAAAGATAAAATAGACAACATCAACAATAACATTACTTTCATAACAACCTCAGGATAAGAACTTTCGTATTAAGTTTAGTCGGCTTGAGGATTAACACTTCAATCCCTCACATTTTATAATACTAACATTTGTATGATGTACAGCTGATTAACAACTATTATACCGTCGACTATTACGTAATATTCTGAATCATATTAAAAAAGCGGTCATCTTCGCTCGCAATGGTAAAACCACATCGAGTATATAAGTGATAAGCAGGACTGATTTTAAACACTCTTAACCTCAACTGATTTACACCATATTCACGTGCTAATCGAACAGACTCCGTAATAGCTTGAGCACCAATACCTTGATTTTGATATTGAGCGCTAACTTGAAGATCGCGTAAATAGCATTCGTCGTCACCAACAGCTAATCGAATAGCACCTACCACTTCACCATCACACACTATGTCCCAATTTTCTAACCCGGCGATTTGCTCTACTATTGTTGGTTGCTCCCAATTAACAGCATAATGCTCATAATAGGTACGCATATTGTTATATGTGATCTGCGCTGACGCTGATAAATCACGGGTTGATTGGTATAAAATCATGGGCTCTTTCCTTTGTTATCACGACGCTCATTACCACAACACAGTGTAAGTTTCATTAATCGGGCTGATTAACAATCGCTAGCCACTGTTGCTGAGTAATTGTATATAAGCAGTGTCGCTCTAACCGATGTCCTTGATCCAATTTAGGATGATTAAAATCCTGCCGTGTATTTTTCATTCCGATTTTAGCCATAACCCGTTGCGAACGGCTGATTCTGCAAAGCAGTGAAAGCAAAAACTGACGGGGCTTTAAGAACCTCAAAAGCAAACTGTAATGCTTTTGTTGCCGCTTCAGACGCATAACCTAATCCCCAATATTCAGCTGATAATCGCCAACCTATTTCGATAAAGGGAGCATTAGGAATGCCACTAGTTTCATCTTGACTATGTAGCCCCACAAACCCAATAAACTTCCCGGTTGATTTTAGTTCCACCGCCCAAAATCCCCATCCACGTTGTGCTATAAGTTCTTCTATTCTAGAAGCTTGTGCATCGCTTTCATTATTGGACAATATTGCAGGGAAATAGCGCATTACTTGAGGATCTGCGTTCAACTGAGCATAAACACGATAGTCATTCGGCTTCCATTGCCGAAGAATAAGGCGCTGTGTTTCCATATGCATGTTTACTCCTTGTTATATGCTTTATCCTTATCCACATAGAGATATATCAACGATGAGTTGCATCAACAACATCTAATCATCATAATTTGGACGATAACCTTTGAATATTTATATTTCTAGATTGAGATTAACGATTATGGATAAGAAATTAATACACCAAGGAATAGAAGCATTAAGCCTTATCGATCAAGATATAGCACAAGCCGTTAAGCAATATGGTTTGCCTGATGGTCGCACTTACCCTCAAGGGTTTGAAGCTTTCCTTTTTACTATTATTAGTCAACAATTATCGACTAAAGTGGCGATCACAATCACTGATCGAGTATTAGCGTTAATGCCAGCTTGCACTCCAGAACAATTTATTCAAATTTCAACGCAATCATTAAGAGATGCAGGCTTATCACACCGAAAAATTGAATATACACAAGGTATTGCAACCGCAGCAGTAGAAGGCAATTTTGATATAGATGGATTGCAGCACCTTGATGATGAACGTGCAATCAAAACCATCATTAACATGCGAGGCCTTGGTCGCTGGAGCGCA
Organism: Photobacterium sp. NCIMB 13483; assembly: GCF_003025475.1. Lineage (NCBI taxonomy): Bacteria > Pseudomonadati > Pseudomonadota > Gammaproteobacteria > Vibrionales > Vibrionaceae > Photobacterium > Photobacterium sp. NCIMB 13483. The sequence continues at coordinate 3,258 of NZ_PYLV01000010.1, read as the reverse complement.
GAGATCTACTTAATGTTTGCTTTAGACCGACATGATATTTTTCCTGCCGATGACTTAGGTATCCTTTTAGGTTTGCAAAAACTAAAAGGATTAGCATCAAAACCAACCCCAAAAGAAGCTCGTGAGATGGTAACGCATTGGGCACCGTGGCGAAGTGTTGGCTCACTATTTTTATGGCATTATTATCATCAGAATTAACGACTGATAAACACCCAGGGAATAGCCACCAGCTCCCCCTAGCCTATTTCAAAATCAAAGATATTTTAATATAGTAGCTCATGGTTGATGTGCAAGGTTATGGCTATCCTTTGTTTTTCAACTAAGTCCCTACTACATTCAACCTCTGATAATGATAGAATCTCCGTATCAAAATTACCGAGAAACTCTATGTTTATCCATCACGTTAACGATATCGACTGGCTAGTGATTACAGCTTTTGAAGAACTGAAAACTTTATTTATCGAAGAAGCTGGTGCGATCCCCGGTTGCTTCTCTACCACCAGCGAATTAAGCCTGATTGATCAAGCCAAGCGTAGTTATGGATATTTGCCTACACTCAGCGGTGTAATCACCGACACAGGAACATTTCAAAGCCAGAATAACGAAGCGGATTTAGACCCACAACTTGCCTGTCTAGTTGAGGGACGTGGTCGAGTATTTATTTATCACGGCGGTTTTGTGGCTTTTGTGAATGACGAGCAAACTTTTATTACTCGAATGGATTGAAAATTTTCCTATAAATTAAATAGACGCATTGGCTGCCCCAGCCATTTATCTGCAACCATTTTATTTATAAACAAGAGCTAACTGAATGCGTCGAATCTTTAGCAAGGTCAGGGCCATAAACAAGTTAGCTCCACTCCACCTCAATTACATTTTATCGGCAAAGTACGCCATGATTTCAGCGGTTGTCATTTCTTTGGTTTGATTAGTAAAGCAATAATAACTAGGGCGAGCATCGCTGAAATACTGCATATCCATTGTTAGCCCTTTTATATCAGGGAACAGACCGACAGGCATATTATATTCACCGCTGGCTTTTACTTTATAGAATAAATGAGTGCCACATTCAGTGCAAAAACCGCGCGAAGCCCAAGCTGATGAGGGATATATTTTGATGTTCTCTTCACCTTCAAAGGTTACTTGAGTACCACATTGAACAGCAAAAAATGGCGCACCACCCCATGTTCGGCATGATTGGCAATGGCACACTGAAAACTTAGGATTAACGTCTGCTGCAACAATTTTTACCGCACCACAAAGGCAACTTGCTTTTGAATCTGACATAGTAAAATACCGTTAGTTAATGGATAGAGAAAAATAGAGATCCAGTCATCATAATCACACATTAAATACTGTATATAAACACAGTTCTGTTTTGTGATGTTACTCAAAAATATATTTAGAGTAACCAAAACAACAAAGAATATAGAACTGCTATATATTTACGTTAAAAACCCAATGCGCTGTGAGTAGATTCCCTATCGCCCTCGTGGGCATCCGACGGTAATCAGCCCAAATAATATTTATTGAGTTATCATCTCTGAACGCTGAAAAAATTGACGTAAACCCCTCATTGCTGGTTTTTCTAAATAATAATAGCTAAATGTTGATATTACCAAAACAACTGCCATATAAAAAAAACCACCAACTATGGCTGGTATCCAGCTTATTTGGAGATGCCACAATACCAATTGTTGCGGTAAAAGGAGGTTTATAATTTCAATACCAACGAGCAAAATAACGGCATGCCAGAGATAAAGTGAATAAGATATATCACCTAAAAATTGAGTAACTTTGTTCTCAAATAATTTAAAAATGACGGAATTACGTTGTTGTTGTTGCGCCGAGATAAAAACAAGTAAGGCAAATACTATAATAATGAACACATCATTAAAGGGTAGTGCTGGTAAATGTAATGCATATATACACATTAAGAAGATTACTAACAGTAACATATCACTATTAATACGTTCTTTCGTTTTTTCCGACAAGGTAATGGTGCACATCCAAGTACCTAATGCAAAGCTTGATAAAGCTCTAAGATATGCTAGTACACCACCAGTAATATCAAGTGATCCATGGTGAGAATTAATAGCAACTAAAGATATGATAAATAAAACGGGGATCGCTAAAGAAACCTTCTTTTGCATCAAAACAGGCACAAGAAAAGGAAATACCATATAACTTAACCATTCAACACTTAATGACCATGATGAAATATTCCATGAAAGATCTTTTTCAAGAACACCTTGTAGCATCATGATATTTGGTATGAGAGCGTCACCACGATTAAATGGCCCATGGAAAGCAGGAATACCAGACATCCCCCAACCATCAAATAATGCTCCGCCATAGAAGCCAATATTTGCCATATATTTAAAGGTCTCCCAAGCTACTAAAACCAATAATGTAACAAGGAACAGAGGATAAATTCGAGAAAAACGCAGTCCTATAAACTTGCTCCAATTATAGAAATTAATCCCTTTGAAAAAAGTATTTTGATAAACGTGCATGATAACGAAACCACTTAGGATGAAGAATAAATCAACCCATAAGTAACTGTTTTCTAAAAAATGAGTATATTCAATTAACGTATCTTTCCATTGTGGAAAGATAACTAGTCTAGCGTGAAAAAAAGCCACACAGATAGCAGCAATACCACGTAGAGGCGTTAATATCGGGATTGACTTATTCATGTTTATTTCTTCAATATAGTATTTGAAATTAGACTAATAGCTAATTTTACATCGATCTACATTTCTACATGATTTTTAACGCCTAAATAGATATTAAAAATAAAATATCTGAACTGAATCCAATTAAACTTTCATTACTCATCTTGTTTCATTCAATAATACAGTAGTATGTCATGGCACATTAAACAAATACTGTAAGTAGATTCCCTATCGCCCTCGCGGGCATTCACTGTAGGGAATGATGGGGTTGGGTTGTCGTTCATTACAATACCGAAAAGATTAAGGCGAGTTCGTGATTATGGTTTATTACGAGGACATGAGAAGAAACAACTTCAACTGATCCAATATGCTTTTATGTTAGTAGGACAACTGACGTTGCCCTCACCACAAAAAGTTATCTGTTTAACGGCACAAACCCTTTTGTCCATGCTATGTTGTGGCTTAATGAACTTGTACACCTAAATAGGATAAAATACTCTTAATATCAAAATGGTGTACATAATGAAAAAAGCTCGAACAACTTATTCAGTCGCATTCAAGCACGATGCTGCTAATTTAG